>CAYTQE010000001.1:0-32899 GCA_964439985.1 uncultured Muribaculaceae bacterium
AGCTTGCTAATTTAGCAGGTATTATGGCTGCGGAACTTGGTGAAAATGTTACTCTTGCAAAAAGAGCAGGATTGCTTCATGATATTGGTAAAGCAATAGATAATGAAATCGAAGGAAGTCATATTGAAATAGGACTTGACATCGCTAAAAAATATAATGAACATGAAGTAGTACAAAATGCTATAGCATCACATCATGGAGATGTAGAAGCAACAAGTATAATTTCAGTACTAGTAAGTATTGCGGATACCTTATCTGCGGCAAGACCAGGTGCTAGAAATGACACTATGGAAAACTACATTAAACGTCTAGAAGAACTTGAAAATCTAGGTAATAGTTTTGAAGGTGTAGAAAAAACATTTGCAATGCAAGCTGGTAGAGAAGTAAGGGTTATTGTAAAACCTGAAGAAATAGATGATTTAACATCATTTAAGATTGCTCGAGAAATGAAAGAAAAAATAGAGGCAGAAATGCAATATCCAGGTACTATTAAAATAACAGTTATTAGAGAAACTAGAGCTTTAGAAGAAGCAAAATAAAAACATCAATCAAATTTGATGTTTTTTAATTCTTGAAATTCATTTTGAAAATAATCATCGGTCATACCCGCAATGTAATCTATAACTTTTCTTACATCATTTGTTTCTTTTAAATATTTATCCGTTTGTTTATTTAAAAAATCTCTATATATTTTATATTTAATTAAATTATGATTAACGATATATAAATTTTGTTTAAAAACTGTATTAAACATATTTTCATAATGTTTTAAATCTTGTTTAGTATTAGCTTTATAATAAATATTTCGGTAGTTAAATTTCTTTAAATCAACTATTGTTTTAAACATTTCATCACTTAACTTGATATAATTTTTATCAAAGCTATTTTCTATTATGTCTAATATAATATTATTAACTATCTGTCTATTAGAGTTACCAATTATTTTGGTTATTTCATTAGGTAGGTTATTTATATCAAAAACACCTATTTTAACAGCATCTTCAATGTCTCTACCTAGATATGCTATCATATCACTAATTCTTACAACACAACCTTCTAATGTCATAGGAACAAGTTTAGAAGCATGTTCTTCATTGTGATAACATTGATTATAATCATCTAAAAATTCTTCTTTTGTTTTCTTTTTAGGAAAGTACTTTTTCATAGCAAATTCTCCATTATGACAAAGAATTCCATCAAGAACCTGAATACTTATATTTTTATTTTCGATGTCCATTAAAGTTCTAAGGCTTTGAACATTATGCATAAAGAATCCTTCATTATTTTCTAGACTTAATTTATTTAAAAATTCTTCTCCAGTATGACCAAAAGGAATATGACCTAAATCATGACCAAGAGCTATAGCTTCAATTAAATCTTCGTTTAAAGATAAAGCTCTTCCAATTGTTCTAGCTATTTTACTAACTAATTGAACATGAACCATTCTTTTAGTAATATGATCATTTTCATTATTGGAAAATACTTGAGTTTTATCCATATATCTTGTATATGAATCACTATGAATTATTCGATCTATATCTCTAAAAAAATTTGGTCTTATATCTGGTGTAAAATCATCTAATCTAATAGACTCATTATCATAAGTAGCATATTTGCTATACAAAGTTTCTCTTTTTAACATTATTTCTTTTATATCCATTATTCACCTAATACATAACTATAATAGTTAGTTTCTAATATGTTTTTAGAAATAACAAATTTGTTGTAAACTAAGTTATTTATTATTTCTATATAATTATCGGGAATATCATTTTTAAATGAAGTAAAAGTATTTTTAGTAGCGTTATATTTTCCAAAATTAGTTATCCAGCTACGATCATTAAATATAATAACCCCTTCATTATCAGATAAAATATCAGTTCCCATTAAAAGTCTTGAATCAAATTTTATTCCAAATAAATTAAGAACAGTAGGTAATATATCTAAACTACTTGAATATTTATTTATTTCTATTACATCACTCATTTGATTGTTCCAGATTATTAAATGATTTTTATGGATATCTAATTTTTCATCTTCGATTTCCATAACTTCTTTTATTTCACTATTTTTTAATCCATATGGATAATGATCTGTACTAATAACTATGACCGTATCATCAAGTATTCCTTTTTCAGTTAGTTTCTCTATTAATGATTCAAGGGCTTTATCTAATTCAACTTGAGAAGCAATATAAGCCTTTATTGGGGTACTAAATGGTAGATCATTAACAATCTCTTTGTTTTTATAAGCCATATTATTACCACCAAAGTTATATTCAAGATGACCACTTATACTCATATAATAAGTCATAAATTGATTATTATCACTATATAAATCAAAAGTAGCATTAATCATTTCTAAATCACTTTGTGGCCATGGTTTACAGTTCATTATTTTTTCTAATCCATTACCACATCCCATAAAATTGTAACCCATATTAGGTAATGATTTATGACGATCATAATATTTATAAGATCCATTATGATAAGCATTAGTGGTATAACCTAGTTTAGAAAATATATTACCATATGTATAAGGTAAATAATTATTGCTAGATCTAGACATACTCCAAACACTTTCTTTGGGAAGTAGACCAGTTAAATTAACATATTCTCCATCACTAGTACTAACATAATAAACAGGACTATAAAAATTATTGAATTTAAAACCATTATTAACAAGTTTATATAATGTTGGTGTTACATCAATATTAACCGCGATGGGACTAAATGCTTCTGCAGTAATATAGATTAAGTTTTTACCTTCAAAGTATCCAGTATAGTCATTTTTATTAGAAGGAGCTGTGTTATTTATATATTGATGAATATTTTTAATTGTATTATTATTTTCGTTTTCTATTAAATAATTAAAGCCAATATCTAGTTTATTATATTCAATCTCTTTAATAATTTCTTCTACCTGATTATCGATTAAAACACTTTCTTCAAAATTAGATAGGATTCTAAAAATATCAAGTCGCATCGTAGTCATTAAACCTAAACTCTTGGCAGTTTGATTTGGAACATGTTTATTAAAATAAATATTTTTAACTGAATAAAGATGATCTTTTGCTAGAAATAAAGAAATAATACCAATTGTATAAAAAATAAACATAAAAATAGTTTTAGATGAAAGTAGTCGGTAATTAGTATCTAAAGTAATTATTTTCTTTCTAAATATAATTGTTAATAAACTTGGTATTATTAACAATATAATTGGAATTATATTATTAATAATTACTGAAAATATTTGACTAAAATATTCAAAAACTTGTCCACCATTAAATAAAGAATAAATAGATATTATATTTCCATAAAATAAATAATTAACAAATTGCGCTATAAAAAGAATTGTTAAAAATACTATTATTCCTATAAAAAATATTTTATTATATTTATGTTTTAAAAAGCTCGTTATTAAATCTATAAAAACACTTACAAATAAAGTAAATATTATTAAATATATAAAGTCTTTAATTAAAAAAGATTTAAAAGTAAATAGATGATATATAGTTTCTAAATATAATAAAATTATAAAAGATAATTTAAATTTTTGCTGTTTCATACTAATACCTCGCATTAAAATTATATCATATAATTTTATAAAAAAGGAGTAATTATTAGACCTAAATAATGGTAATAAATAAACTAATCAATATAAATTTTAAATCATACTTTACTATAGGAGCTGAAGTTAAGTGATAAAATGGAGTTTATCAATGATAGTTAAAAATGAAGCAGAAAATATAAGTAAATGCTTAGATTCAGTTAAAGATTTATTTGATGAAATAATAATAGTTGATACTGGGTCAACAGATAATACAAAAAGCACATTAATAAAATATACTAATAATATTTATGATTTTAATTGGATAGATGATTTTAGTGCAGCTAGAAACTATGCATTTTCATTATGCACTAAAGATTATATTATGTGGCTTGATGCAGATGATATAATAAAAAAAGAAGATTTAATAAAGTTAAAAAGACTTAAAAAAAACATGAATTATGAGTATGATATTATAATGATGAAATATAATATCGCTTTTGATGAAATGGGTAATTCTTCTTTTTCTTATTATCGAGAAAGATTATTAAAAAATGAAAACAAATATATATGGAAAGATAGAGTCCATGAATACATTGAACTAAAAGGTAATATAAAGAAGGAAGATATTTCAATTACTCATGATAAAAAAGAGCAAAATATCAGTACCCGTAATTTAAATATTTATCAAAAAATGGAAGATAATAAAGAAATATTTACTCCCAGAAATTTATATTATTATGGGCGAGAATTATATGACCATCAACAATATGATTTAACAATTTTAAAATTAACTGAATTTTTGAATAGTAAAAAAGGTTGGGTTGAGGATAACATCAATGCTTGTTATTTATTATCAAATTCTTATTATAATATATTATTAGAAGAAATGGCGTTAAATTTATTGTTTAAAACTTTTGAATACGATATACCTAGAAAGAAAAGCTGTTGTTTAATTGGTAATTATTTTTTAAAAAAAGAAAAATATTTAATTGCCATTTATTGGTATAAATTATCTTTGAATTTATCTAAAAATCAAAATATTAGTTTTTATGAACCTGATTATGATTATTTTATACCATATATAAATTTATGCGTTTGCTATGATAAGCTAGATAATAAACAAGAATCATTAAAATATCATCTTTTATCTAAAAAAATAAAACCTGAAAATGAATTAGTTAAATATAATATAAAATATCGTAAATCATTAGGAATGATTTTTCAGCAATCTTCAACTCGTACTAGAGTTTCATTTGAAACAGCAATGGAACAATTAGGAGGACATGCTCAATATTTAGCTCCTGGTCAAATCCAATTAGGAGATCATGAATCAGTAACAGATACAGCTAAAGTATTAGGGCGGATGCTGGATATTATCATGGCTCGAGTAGAAAGACATAAATCAGTTATTGAACTTGCGGAAGAAGCTGGAATACCTGTTATTAACGCGATGAGTGATTATAATCATCCAACGCAAGAAGTTGGAGATATGACAACTATAATTGAACATTTACCTGCAGGTAAAAAATTAGAGGATTTAAAGATTGTTTTTGTTGGGGATGCAACTCAAGTATGTACATCTCTTGCAATGATAACAACTAAACTTGGTGCTAATTTTGTTCAATTTGGTCCAGAAGGATATCAAATAAAACCAGATGTAGCTAAACTTTGTTTAGACAATTGTGAAAAATCTGGCGGGAGCTTTTTAGTAACAGATGATTTTGATGTAGCAATTAAAAATGCAGACTTTATATATACAGATGTTTGGTACGGATTATATGAAGCAGAATTATCTTATGACGAAAGAATGGCTATATTCTATCCAAAATATCAAGTTGATATGGATATGATGAAAGCGGCAAACCCAACTGTAAAATTTATGCATTGTTTACCTGCAAATAGAGGCGAAGAAGTTTCTGCTGAAGTAATTGATTCTGACTATTCAATAGTATTTGATGAAGCAGAAAATCGTTTAACTTCAATAAGAGCACTTTTAGTTTATTTGATGGGTAAAAAAGACGAAACTATAGAAATAATAGAAAGAAGTTAAGGAATTCTATGAAAAAGAAAAAATTTAGATTAATTGATGCGATTTTAGCAACAGTATGTATTACATTAGTTGCTGAATCGGTTACACCAACAGCAGCAATTGGTAATTCACAATATTTTTGGTGGATATTCTTACTAGCAGCTTTTTGTTTACCTTATGGCATGATTTCTGCTGAATTAGGGTCAACATTTCAAAGTGAAGGTGGAATGTATGATTGGATAAAAAGAGCATTTGGTGCTAAATGGGCATCGCGTGTTGCTTGGAACTACTGGATTAATTTCCCATTATGGATTGCATCACTTGCAGTTGCTATTACTGATGTTATAGCTGGAATATTTAGTATTGAATTAAGTATATTTATGTTACTTATTATCCAATTAGGGTATACTTGGTTAGTTAGTTTTCTAGGTACTCAAAGAATCGGAGAAAGTAAATATATTGTTAATATTGGTACATTCTTCAAAATGGCATTTATGCTTAGTTTAGGACTATTAGGTATTTATGTTTATATTAAAACTGGACATAGTGCTAACCCTGTTGAATCAGTAGTGGATTTACTACCAAGTTTTGACTTAGCAGGATTATCATTCTTATCAGTAATAATATTTAACTTCCTAGGTTTTGAAGTTGTAGCAACATTTACTGATGATATGGAAAATCCTAAAAAAGAAATACCAAAAGCATTAATAATTGGTGGAACTTTAATGGCATTGTTTTATATTTTACCAGCAACTGGTGTAAATATAGCAATTGCATCATCAGAAGCTGAAGCTGCTGGAATTACGGAAAGTTTTGCAATTCTATTAGGTAATATTGGCGTAAGCCCAGACTTTATTAGAACAATTGTAATTATAGTAGGTTTAATGTTTATTTATACAATGGTTGCAAATATTGTATCATGGTCATTTGGAGTAAACTCTGTTGCTAAATTTAGTGCAGATGATGGAGGATTACCAAAATTATTCTCACAAACTAATAAAGCTGGAGTACCACATATGGCATCAATCTTAAATGGGGTTGTAGCAACTATTATAATAATTATTGGAGTAATTTTAGGAGAAGTAAGTGCTAGTGCTAGTAATTTATTCTGGACATTCTTCTCACTTAGTTTAGTTACTTTACTAATAAGTTACATACCATTATTTCTAGCATTTAAAAAATTAAGAAAAATTGACAATACTCCTAGAGTATATAAAATATCAGGCGGAAACTTTATAATTAATTTATTAACTTATATTCCAATGATATTACTAATTTTAGGAATAATATTTACAATGTTTGGTGACTTTACATCTGAATATATAAATGCGAATTTACCATTAATTATTGGGGTAATATTATCATTTATAATTCAGGAAGTATTAGCATCAAGAGTTAAGGAGAAAAAATGAAGAAACTAGATACAACACCTAAAGCTGATGGCTTTAGAATGCCAGGTGAATTTGAAAAACATCGTGGCACTTATATTATTTGGCCAGAAAGACCAGATAACTGGAGAAATGGTGGAAAACCAGCTCAAAAAGCATTTGTTGATGTAGCATCTGTTATTGGAAAATATGAACCATGTACGATGTTAGTAAGTGCAGCTCAATATGATAATGCTAGAGGAATGCTTCCTGAATATGTACGCGTTATTGAAATGAGTAATGATGATTCATGGATGCGCGATGTTGGAGCATCATTCCTTATTAATGATAAGGGAGTACTTAGAGCTTGTGACTGGTCATTTAATGCTTGGGGAGGATTAGTAGATGGATTATACTTCCCATGGGCAGAAGATGATAAAATTGCAGGGAAAATGTGTGAACTTGAAGGCGCAGATAGATATCGTTTAGATGATTTTGTTGCTGAAGGTGGAAACATCCATGTTGATGGTGATGGAACTGCAATGGTTACTGAAGAATGTATGATGTCAGAAGGAAGAAATCCACATTTAACTAAAGAAGAACAAGAACAAATACTAAAAGATTATCTAAATGTAGAAAAAGTCTTTTGGATACCAAAAGGTATTTATAATGATGAAACTAATGGACATGTTGATAATATCGTAAACTTTGTTAAACCAGGAGAAGTAGTTCTTGCTTGGACAGATAATGAAAAAGATCCACAATATGCAATTAGTAAAGAAGTTCTAGAATATTTAGAAAATCAAACTGATGCTAAAGGTCGTAAATTAACTATTCATAAGTTACATGTACCTAATCCGGTACTTATTACTAAAGAAGAAAGTGAAGGAGTAGATGCAATAGATGGTACTCTTCCTCGTGAAGAAGGAGACAGACTATCAGCATCATACGCTAACTACTATGTTGGTAATGGTTTTGTTGCACTACCAGTTTTCAATGATCCACATGATAAAGACGCTATTGAACTTATGAAAAAACTTTATCCAGATCGCACTGTAGAACCAATCTTCGCACGTGAAATTTTACTTGGTGGTGGTAATATCCATTGTATTACTCAACAAGTACCAGATCCAAGAGGATAATGAAAAGAATTGTTATAGCACTTGGTGGCAATGCTTTAGGTAATACTTATTTAGAACAATTAGAATTAATAAAAAAAGCAGCAAAGGATTTATCAGAAATATTAAAAGATAATGAAGTTATTATTACCCACGGCAATGGACCACAAGTTGGTATGATAACAAAAGCATTTACAAATAATAATATAGAAATGCCACTAGATATTTGTACCGCTATGAGTCAAGGTTATATTGGTTTTCATCTTCAAAAAAAGATTAAAGAAGTTTTAGAAGAACTTAATATAAAAAGAGATGTAATTTCAGTAGTAAGTGAAGTAATAGTAGATGAAGAAGATCCTTCATTTAAAAACCCAACTAAACCTATTGGCAAATTTTACACTGAAGAAGAAGCAAATATCTTAAGTAAACAGAATAATGAAATATATAAAGAAGATGCTGGTAGAGGATATAGGAAAGTAGTAGCTTCTCCCAAACCTTTATCAATTAAAAATATTTGTTCTATCGAAGCTCTACTTAAAAATAATAGTATTGTTATAGCTGGTGGTGGTGGCGGTATACCTGTACTTACTAATCCAGACTCAACAAAAGTAGAAGCTGTTATTGATAAAGATGCAACTTCAGCATTAATTGCTAAAGAATTAAATGCGGACTTATTAATAATATTAACTGCAGTAGATCAAGTAATGTTAAATTTCAATACTGAAAATGAAATTAAACTTAATGAAATTACAGTAGAAGAAATTAAAACCCATATCAAAAATGATGAATTTAAAAGTGGTAGTATGCTTCCTAAAATTGAAGCAGCACTTAACTTTACTGAAAAAACTGGTAATGAAACTATCATTACAAGTTTAGAGAACATTAACAATATTCATCTTCGTAAAGATATAACCATTATTTGTAAATAAGTATTAAAAAAAATGATAACAAAATTATCATTTAGATTACAGACAAACCCAAAGTTTTTCAAACTTGGGTTTTTATTTTAAAATTTTCGATTAACTTTTTTCTTTTGAATATAGTCAAATACTGAATATTGTGCTTTAATTATATTTTTATTAGAACACAATTCATCTAACGCTTCTAGAGGTAATTCATTTGGAGCACATGAATATAAGTTATTAAAGTAATCTAGTAACTCATTACTAACACCTAAATCTCTTAAATACTGTAAGTATGAATAAAATTGACATAGTGATAAATTATTAATTTGATGGTGTGAAATAGTATTTAGAATCATCATTATAAAACAAAAATATTCACTATCTAAATTTGGTATATAGAAACCATCATCATTTCTTTGATATTTATATTCAAAATTAGATATATTTTTATTAGTAGATAAATATTTAATAGGTGATGCTACATTATTAGCAATCTTACATCCATCTAAATCAACAACCCGTATTTTTTTACTATCTTTATCATATATAAAATTACCTTCATGAATATCTGATAAATAAAAATCATTATTAAAAGGTTTTGTATTATGAACTACATTTAATATTTCGCCGACTTCTTTTAAAAATCTAATCTTTTCAGATAAAGGCACTTCAAAACTGTTTAGTATAATTTGCAAGTTTTCACTATTAATATATGGCATTGAAAATCCAGCAACTTTTTTACCAACTATAACTAATTTTTCTGGCATTACTAACTCATCGATATTCATGTTATCTTTTTCATTAATCAAAGAATTTATTGTTAAGAGTTTATTACCAAAGTATACTCCTTCATCAATATAAAATATTTTTAGTAGTTTTCTCGTTATTTTGTTATCAAGTATAAATAACTTACATTCAGTATTAAAAATATCTTTATTTAATTCATAACTTTCAAGAGTCTTAAATTTAATTTTACTAATATTTAATACTTCCACTTTTATCCCCTTTTTCTTGCGTATATAATAGCATATTTTTAATTTTTTGCAATAGCTAAAGATATTTTCCTAAATAAAAGATAATTAAGAAAATCAGTTAATATTTAATAAAATAAAAAGAATTACTTTGAATAATTCTTTTCAAATAGAGTAATTAATTGATAAATAATAAATGAAATAATTAATATAAGCATTATTCCAGTCATTACTAAAGTTAAGTTAAATACTTGAGTTCCATAAAGTATTAGATAACCAATACCAGCTTTACTAACTAAGAATTATCCCATAATAACCCCGATTAATAGCATATAGGGAAAAAAGAGTGTTCAAAAGATTAGTTTGCAAAGTTAGATAATCGTTAAATTGAAAGTTATAAGCAAGTATGAAAGTTTGTTTGACAAAAGTACGCATTTTTGATATTTTAAATGAAAGAAAAGAGGATATATGGAAAATATAGAAAAAATGGATTTACAGTCTTTAAAATTATTAAAAGTATATTTATCACAATCTTCAACTAAAAATGAGTTTCTTGGTTTTGGGCATGATAATGGGCATGATAATAGTGGAGGTCACCCAGATTATCATAATGATTCTCATGATAATACTCCAGGAATGAAATTTAATGTAAGAAATGAAAATAGCATTTCAATCAAAAGATGAGACAGATTAACACACTTATTAAGCCGACTCATGAATGTAATATGAGATGTAAATATTGTTTTCATGAACAATATGGTTATAAAAATTCTATATTAGATATTGATAAATTAAAAAAATATTTAAATTTGCTATCTATTGAATATGATTTTATAAATATAATTTGGCATGGTGGAGAACCGCTGATGGTTCCGTTAGATTATTATGAGGAAATATATGACCATTGTGAGAAATTAAATTCAAGATTTTTATTTACTATTCAGACCAATGGCTCACTAATTACGCAAAAGAATATAGATTTTTTTAAAGAAAGACAAACAAATTTTGGGCTTTCTTTTGATGGATTAAAAAATGAATATACTCGTTCTCATACTGAAGAGATAAAGTTTAATATAAAATTATTACAAAAAAACAATTTTAATCCAGGAGCAATACTTGTTGTGAAT
Source organism: uncultured Muribaculaceae bacterium (assembly GCA_964439985.1). Classification (GTDB taxonomy): domain Bacteria; phylum Bacillota_I; class Bacilli_A; order RF39; family UBA660; genus DUUS01. The sequence continues at coordinate 11,070 of CAYTQE010000001.1, forward strand.
AATAGTAATGTGTCTGATTTAATTGATGAATACAAATATTTTGATTCATTAGGATTGAGTATGAAACTTAATCCTATGTTTAGTGATGGGGCTGCAAAATTGCACCCAGAGTTAGCCTTAGACCCTGATGAATATATCGAAAAATTCGTAATTTTTTTTAAATACTGGTCAACTGATTCAAATGGTAAGATAAATGTTGCAACTTGTAATGAACTAACTAATTTAATAATAAATGAACACTCAGGAGTATGTACATTTAATTCTTGTTTAACTAAATGGTTATGTTTAGATTCTTCTGCAAACATATACCCTTGTGATAGATTGTGTTCTTCTGAATATCTCTTAGGAAATGTTGAGAACGTTTCTTCAATTAAAAATCTTTTTATTAGTGAAAATTTTATAGAATTATTAAAATCTAGTATAAATCGTAGGGAAAATTGTATTAAGATATGTGATTTTTATAAAAATTGTTACTCTGGTTGTAATGCTAATGCTTTTTTAGGTGTTAGTGATGATTACGAAAACGGAGTTTCTTGTTATATTCAAAAAGGCATTCTTGAAGGTATTAAAGATTATGTACTTAATAGTTTAGAAAACCATAAAACTTTAAATCCTACTTATGAAAAAATATTGAAAAAGAAATAATATCTTACGTTGAGGATACTTGATTTTATTTAGGAGATAGAATATGAAATATGTTTATCATGGAAGTCAAAAACAAAATTTAAAAAAAATTACTAAAAGAAAAAGCACTCATGGACAAGAGTGGGTTTATGCTACTAGTTCCAAAGTAATAGCTACGATTTTTATTAGCAATAAAGCAAGTGATTTAAATTATTATCTTGGTGGTAAAGGTACAAATGAATCACCAATTATTTTAGTTGAAAGAAAAATAGACATGTTTAAAAATATATTCAATCTTTCAGGATCTTTATATAGTTTAAGCAGTAAAAATTTCTTATCAAATAAAACAGGTTGGTCTGCTGAAGTAATTAGTGAATATGATGAAGATGTTATTGAAGAAGAGCATATAGGCAATGTTTACGATAAACTTGTAGATTTAAATAATAAAAAAGAGTTAAAATTATATTTATATCCAAATAGACCTAATTTTCTTCCATTAGATAATAGTGATCTTATTCCTAAGGTTAAAAAATGGGAAAAAGCAGGTTTTGATATAGAAATTTTTTTAGAAATTTATCCTGAATTAAAAGAAAAATATAATTCATATACAAATGACGAGATATAAAGCGTGATTATGTATTTAATATTGTGATAAACCAAAAAGAATTACTTTGCGTAATTCTTTTCAAATAGAGTAATTAATTGATAAATAATAAATGAAATAATTAGTATAAGCATTATTCCAGTCATTACTAAAGTTAAGTTAAATACTTGAGTTCCATATAGTATTAGATAACCAATACCAGCTTTACTAACCAAGAATTCTCCCATAATAACCCCGATTAATGACATTGAAATATTTAATTTTAAACTTGATATAATAGTCTCTTTGTTGTGTGGTAATACAAGTTTAGTTAATATTTGATAATTGGTAGCTTTAAAAGATTTAAATAATTTTATTTTATAAGGATCGGTATTAATTAATCCATTATATATTGAAACTAATGTTACTATTGTATTGATAAGTAGGCTCATAACTATAATTGACTTCACATTAGCGCCTAACCAAATTATTAATAAAGGACCTAATGAAACTTTTGGTAAACTATTGATTAATGTTAGAAAAGGATCACAAATTTTTTTTAAAGTAGGAAATACATAAAACAGTAGTGCTATTGTAAAACCGATTAAAGTACCAAGTCCAAAAGATATGAAGATTTCTTTTAAAGTTACCCATATATGAATCCATAAATTATTATTAATATATAAATCATATAAACACTTAATTATTTTAGATGGACTTGAAAAGATAAAAGAATTTATAATTCCATATTTACTTAATAATTCCCAGGTCAATATAAATTGACAAGTAATGAATATTTGGGTTATTATTATAAATATTTTTTTTCTCTTAATATTCTTCAAATATTTGATTTGTTCAATTGAAGTTTTTATCTAAATCACTCCAAACTAAATCATAATAATTATTAAATAAAGTATTTTTTCTGTTTTCAGAAGGAATACCTCTATTTTTAAAATTGATTTTAATTTCTTTTTTTACTTTAGCTGGTCTTTTTGATAATATAATAACTCGGTCACACATTGAAACACATTCGGCTATATCGTGAGAAATTAATATAGTAGTAACATTAGTGTTTTTAAGAAGTTTATAAATATCGTCTCCTATTGTTAATCTTGTAACATAATCAAGAGCAGATAATGGTTCATCAAGTAAAATAATATCTGGTTTGGTAGCAAGTGTTCTTACCAGCGCTACTCTTTGTCTCATACCACCTGATAAATTATCAGGATAAGTTTCTAAAAAGTTTTCTAAGCCAAAACTAATTAAAAGAGTTTTTACATATTCGATATTTTCTTTAGTTTTAATTTCATTTATTTCAAGCCCTAAGCATGCATTATCTAAAACATTAAGCCAGGGAAGAAGGGCATCACTTTGTAACATATAACTAAAAGTATGCCCGTTATTTTTAATTTCACCATTGGTTTTTTCTTCTAAACCAGATAATATATTTAACAAAGTACTTTTACCACAGCCTGAAGATCCAACAATTCCAATAATTTCATTCTTGTATACATCAAATGATATATCTTTAATAGCTACTACTTCACCAGAAGTAGTATGGAATGTCTTGGCTAAATTTTTAATCGTCAAAATTTTATTCATTAACAATTAAATCTTGATAGGGAACATATCTTTTAATAAATCCACCATCAATCATTATATCTTCAAGATTTTCAAACATTTTTTCTGTAATAACAGTATTTTCTAGCCAAGAATCAACTTCCTTATAACGATTTACAATTTTAGTTAAATCATTAAGTGATGTATCTGGAAATTGTTTAAGTATTGTTTTAGCTATTTCTTCGGCATTATTATTTTTAACGAAATCTAGTGCTTCATTAAGTGCTGATCTAAAGCTATTGATTACTTCATTATTATTTTCAATAAAACTCTTTTTAGCATTAAAAGCAGTATATGGTACTTCTCCAGAATATAAACCGATGCTTGCTACAACATAGCCAAGACCTTCTTTTTCTAATTTGGTAGCATTAGGTTCAAAAAGATTTACAAAATCACCTTGTCCAGATAAAAATGCGCTTGTTAGATTTGCAAAATCTACAGAATCGTTTATTTTAACTCCATTAATATCAGCTTTTTTTAAAGCGTTAGTAAAGTTTAAAATAGGCATTCCACCAACTCTACCAGCGATAACTTCTTTATTAATTAAATCATTTAAATTAAAATTTTCTATTTTTTCTCTTGAAACAATAAATTGCCCATCTCTTTTTGTTAAACCAGCAAATGTTTGAACAAAATCTTTTACTTTTTCTTCATAAACATAAATAGTTGCTTCTGGACCACAAAAACCAATTTCAACATCTCCAGATAAAACTGCAGCAACAACATTATTAGCGCCACTTGTTAATATTAAATCAATGTTTATTCCATTTTCTTCAAAATAACCTTTTTCAATTGCTACATAAAATGGTGCATAAAATGGACTGTGTGTCACCTCAGCTACTTTAACAGTTCTAATGTTAGTATCATCTGTTTTTGCAGTATATTTTACAGCAAAGATACCAGTTGCAATTATAATTAAACCTAATATTACATATAATAATATTTTTTTCATTTTTCCTCCTCCTCAATCATTTTTATTATATGAATTTATTAATATTGGTGTGAATTTCAGTTTACATTTATCTTGAATTTTGTTATAATTCTATTTAGAATAAGGAGGGCTAGTAATGGATACTGTTATCAGAGAAATTAATGAAAGTCTACTAAAAATATTAAATGAGCTGGATAGTCGCAAACTAGCTAGCCATAAAGATTTAGAAAATGTAAATAATCAAATAAATGCTAAAGTAGATGAAGCTAAAGAATATAAAACAGAAGTGGATACTGCAAAAAGCAAAATTAAAACACTAGAACAAGAGATTGAATCTTTAGAAATTGATCTAGTAGATTTAAATGAACGTTTTGGTAAAAAAGATTTAAACGCTATCTTAGAAGCTGGTCATAAAGAAATAAACTCTAAAATAATGGAAAAACAAAATCAAATTACTAAATATCGTCAAAAAATTGGTGAATTAGCTGATAGAGCGCGTAGTATTAAAGATTTATTAATTAATTTAAAAAAAGATAAAACTTCAAAAGAAGATAAACTTGATGTTTTAACCAAAACACATGAATACTATAATGATTCATTAAATAAAATAATTGATTATGCTAAAAATAATCCCCAGACTTTAAATAGTTATGATTTGAATTATAATAATTTAAATTATGATTATGAAGATGAACCATTATCCGAGGTTTTTGATGAAATAGAATCACTTGATAAAGAAGATGAAGAAGATATTAAAATAAAGGTAGAAGAAAATGAAGAATTAAGTGAGGAAGAAGAAACTAACTTAAATAATATATTTGATAAATTACGTAATAAAGACTTAAATTTTGATGAAATAAATAAATCAATTGACCAAGAGTATGACAATATATTTGGTGCAAATAATCAAGAGGAAAAAAGTGAAGAATTAAAATTTGAAGAAGATACTTCTACTAATATGATAGATATTTCTGAAAATGAATTAAATGCTCCTATTGAAAAAAAAGAAGAAACAAATATATTTGATCAACCAGAAGAAACTATAAATAAAGAAGATATTGTATTACCAGATATATTTGGTAATGAGACTAAACAAACAGAAAATATATCAAATGTTGAAATAGAGAATCTTTTTAAAGAATATGATTTAGATTTTAATAAATTTAATAAGGAAGACCAAAAAATAATTAAGAATATATTTAATTTAGAGCATTTTCAAAAAATATTAGCAATTTTAAAAGATAATCAAATTAATTTAGAATACATTTATCAATCAATTAATGTTTTTGAAAAAGGTAATCCAGAGGAACTAGATCTAATTTTAACTAAACTGCTTTTAGCTGGACAGTCAAAAGCTAATATAGATTTAGTTTTAGATAATTTAGGTGAAATTAATAGTTCTACTTTAACTGAAGTTATTAATAGTTATGGTTCAGATATTAAAGATGTAAATATTACTGATATTTTAATAAAAACTATGAAGTTAGCTAATGTGGAATTATTAAATAATAAGCCAGATTATTTACTTGATTCAGATTTCACTGATGAAGAAATAAAAGTTATGGAATCTTCAATTAATCAAGACATATGGGAAAAAGTAATTAATTTTCCTCAAATAATATTAGTGAATTATTATTATTTAAAAGAATTAGGAATTAGTAATATTAAAGAAGTTTTTATGAGTCATCCACAAATGTTTGTGTTAAATCCAGATAAATTTAAAGCTATTTTTGTTAAATATGATAAGGCTGATTTGGTAAGATGTATTGAAAAAAATGCTGCAGTAATAGAAAAACTATAAGAGTCATTTGACTTTTTTTTTGTCAAGAGAATGACTACTATATACAATCATATATCAAAAAAATGAAAAAATTTACATATTTTGATATAATTAGTTTGTATAGTAGGTGGTAAAATGAAGAAAATATTTTTGTTAATTATAGTATTATTATCTTTTTTTACTATCAAAGAAGTTAATGCAGATACTCCTTATATTAAAGGAACTATTATGCCAAGTAAAAACACTAATGTATATTCTCAACCAAATAGTAATTCTAGTTTATTGAGAAATGATGAAGGATATATAATAAATTTAAATTATCCAGAAACTTTTGAGATTTTAAATGTTGAAAATGGCTATTACCAAATTTATTTTCAATACAGTAGTTTTTATCATACTGGATATATAAAAGTAGATAATAACTTAGTAAAAAGAGAAGATTATATTATTAAAGATTCTATAATTGATCAGTTAAAAGCTAAAGGTTTTGATGATACTTACGCATATCCTTTAGCGGTTTTAAAAACTATAAATCCAAGTTGGAAATTTAATTTATATAATACTGATTTAGATTGGAATTATGTTATAGAACAAGAGGCCTATCCAGTTGAAAAAAATTTGATTAGTGGCTCAAATACATCTTTACGAAGTACGGAAGATGAAGCTTATTATGGTAATGGAGTTTGGAAAACATTTGATAGTGGTTCTTCTTGGTTTGCAGCATCAAAACAAACAATTAAATATTATATGGATCCTAGAAACTTTTTTAACGAAGGTCATATTTTTATGTTTGAAAAACTTTCTTATGATACTAATCTAGATTATGTTCCAGCTATAAATAGTGTTTTAAATGGTACTTTTATGGCTACAAACCAAGCTTTTAATTGCTTAGAAGGATTTCCTGTTTGTTATAATAATCCTGATGGTAAAAGATATATGTCATATACAGATGTCTTTAAAGAAGCTGGTTTAACAAATGGAGTAAGTCCAGTCCATCTAGCAAGTAGAGTTAGAATAGAACAAGGGACTAATGGTTCAGTTTTAAGTAGTGGAGAAGGATGGAACAATCAAAAACTAGGATATTATAATTTCTTTAATTTTGGAGCTAGTGGTAATGGTGATGATGCCATTATTACTAATGGATTAAATTATGCTTATAATAAAGGTTGGGATAGTCCATACTCATCAATTGTAGGTGGAGCATCATCCCTAACTAATGGTTATATTGCTGGTGGTCAAGACACTTTATATTTTCAGAAATTTGATGTAATTAAGCCAGCGTCTTTTTATTATCAGTACCAGCAAAATATAAGAGCACCTTATTATGAGGGTTATACTACATATTCATCATATTATAAAAATAATATAGTTGGTTCTAATTTCACATTTAATATTCCAATATATTCTAATATGCCTACATTTACAAACTTATCAGTAAGTGGTAATGAAGATGCAACACTTAGTTCATTAAATATATCAGGATGTCATCTAATGCCTTCATTTACTCCTAGTGCTTTAAATTATAATTGCTCTGTTACAAAAGATACTGCTAGTGTAAATATAAATGCTAAAGCTACCAATCCTAATTCAATAGTTACAGGTTACGGTACTCAAAATTTACCAAATGATGAAAATATAATTAACATTATAGTAACTGCAGCAGCAGGTAATACCAAAACTTATAAAGTAGTAATAAATAAAATAGATTCTTCGCAGTTTACCCCAGATGAGATTTTATCCAGAGTCGGAATAAATAATAATTCTGGAGTATTAAGTGGTAGTAATATTATAACAACAGGAGATAATATTATATCACTGATAAAAAACAATGTTCCATCAGCAAATGTAACAATAAGTAATACAAATAATATTGGTACTGGAACGACACTTACAATCAATAACAATGGTTCTAAAGCATATAATCTACTAATGTATGGTGATACAGATGGAGATGGTGATATTACAATCTTAGATCTTCTTAGAACTCAAAAACATATATTAGGTGTTAATAAATTAACGAATGTATTTGAAAAATCAATCGATGTTAATAAAGATGGAGAAGTTAATATTTTAGATTTATTACTAATCCAGAAACATATTTTAGAAGTTAGTCAAATAACTCAATAGGAGGAAAATTATGAAAAAAAGATTATTACTAATAATTAGTATATTAATGTTATTTATCCCGGTTATAGCAGATGCAGCATCTGGGAGTATAAAAGCAACTAGTAGTTCTTCAAAAATAACTCTTAATAATACTTTTACTGTTACTGTTAATGTAAATAGTACAGACCCACTTGGATCATGGGATTATACATTAACTTATGATTCATCAAAATTAAGCTTACAAAAAGGGGATACACGAGTAGTAGGATATGGTGATGGCTCTTACTCAAGTAAATCATACTCATATACTTTTAAAGCCATTGGTTTAGGTTCAGCAACGATCGGAATATCATCAGCTAAAATAGCAGACTGGAACACTGATAGTTTTATTTCAACTACACCAGCTGGTACTACTGTAAATATTAGCAACCCTGTCAATATTGTTTATAGCTCAGATAATCATCTTACAGATTTATCAGTAGATGATTATAAGTTAGAACCTCAATTTGATAAAAATGTTTTAGAGTATACATTAACTACTAAACCAGGAATAACATCTGTAAATATATCTGCTAAAACTTCTCATTCAAAAGCTAAAATAGAAAAAACAGGATCATTTGATGTGGTAGAAGGGGAAAATATTATACCAATAGTAGTTAAAGCAGAAAATGGCTCTACTAAAACATATACAATAAAATTAACAGTCCCAGAAAAAGATCCAATTGAGGTAAATATTAATAATAAAAAAATAAATATCTTAAGAAAATTACCAGAGGATTTACCAATTGATTTTATTGAGAAAACTATAATTATAAATGAAGAAGAAGTTCCCGCATTATATAGTGAAAAATTAAAAATAACTCTCGTTTATGTTCGAGATGAAAAAGGAAAAAATGGATATTACACATTTGAAAATACAAAAGTTTCAGAAAAATTTACTATAATAAATAGTAAGGATATATCTATTTATCTAAATAAAACAGAAAATATTTTAAAAGGCTTTAAAAAATCTATATTAGAAATTGACAATCAAAAAATTGATTCTTATCAAATAACTAAAAATAGTAAGTATTATATTATTTATGGTACTGATCTTCTTACAAATAAATCTAATTATTATAGTTATGATAGTATAAATAAAACATTACAAATTTACGATCAAGAAACTCATGATTATTTTCAAAATCAACTTAATGAAAAAATGATAATAATTTATGCATTAGGTGGATCTTTAATTATTTTTATCTTAATAACAATATTATTAAGTAGAAACAAATCTAAAATTAAAAAAATAGAAGCTAAATTAGAACCTAAGAAAACAAAATTAGAGGAAAAAAAGAAAAAGTAATGAAGAAATCATTACTTTTTGTTATAATATTTTTGAGGTTCCAATGATTATAAAAGAATTTAAAAAAAAGAAAAATAATGAATATGAATTAATATTTAATAATAATCAAACAATTTATTTGTATGATGATATTATTCTTAAATATCAGTTATTAATAAATAAAGAAATAACTTCTAATGAGTTAAAAAAAATTATCAAAGAAAATGATAGGCTAGAAGCATATTATAAAGCGGTGAAATATTTAAATATAAAAATGCGTTCTATTTTAGAAGTCAAAAAATATTTATCAAAATTAAAATATGATCTAAAAATTATAGATTCAACAATTAAAAAATTAATAGAAGAAAACTATTTAAATGATTTAAAATTTACTGAAAGTTATATAAATGATCAATATAATTTAACTAATAATGGACCTGGAAAAATTAAATACAATTTAATAAAGCTAGGCATAGAAGAAAAAAACATTATAATAGATAAAGATTTTAACGAAAAAATAAATCATTTAATTAGTAAAAAAATAAATACTAACCGTAAACTTAGTACAAATGCATTAAGAAACAACATAATAAATTATTTGATAAGTTTAGGTTATCCTAAAGAAGACTTTATAGATAAATTAGAAAATATAAATAATAACGATGCCTCTTTTATAAAAAAAGATTATGATCGATTATTAACAAAATATAAAAATAAATATGATAATGTTAAATTAAAATTAGTTTTAAAAGATAAATTATACCAAAAAGGATATCAAATAGAAGATATTAATGATATTATTAATTAGGAGAAATTATGAAATTAAAATATAATACTTTAAATAGTGAAGAGAAAGAAAAATTAAAAAAATCATTTTTAGAAACTGAAATGAGTCAAATATATAAAAAAGCTAATCGACTTTTAGTTATATCAATATTAGGTTTAATTTTTTCGATAATTAGTTTAATATTTGATATTTTTTATAAAACAGGAATACTTAATTATTTTATCGATGGATTTTTATTTATATTTTGCTTAATATTTATTTTAATTATGAAAAATGTAAAATTAAAAGAGATTAATAAATATTTGATTAACAAAAAAAAATAACTTTAGTTATTTTTTTTAATATATTCTTTAATTATTCTTGATTAGCTTGATTTCTTAATGAAAGTAATTGATTACTTGTATAGCTTGAATATTGTTTACTTATTACTGAATCTTCTATATTAAAACCATATGATTTTCTTAATTCAATCATTGCATTAACAGGTAGTGTATTATCAGTATTTAGTAAATTTTTAGATAATGTTTCAACTATAGTATCTTTTATATTTTTTAATTCTTCTTTATCTTTTTCACCTGTTTTTAAAATTATATGATATCCATAAATTGTTTTAATAGGTTTTTTAGTATAAGTATTTAATTTTAAATCATATGCAGCTTTTTCAAACTCTGCTAGCATTTTACCTTTATTGAAGAATCCTAAATCTCCACCTTTTTCAGCAGAACCATCATCATCAGAATGTTCTTTAGCAAGTGTATCAAAATCGGTATCTTTATCAAGTTCTTTTATTATATTATTAGCTTTTTTTAATGCATCTGCTTCTAATTTTGATATTTCTTCTTCTGTCATATCATCTGTTGCATCTACTGCTATTAAAATATGTTTAGCTGAAATATCCCCAACTATATCATTTTTGTAATATGTCTCGATTTCCTTATCAGTTATTTGAGTTTTAGCATAATCTTCTATAGCTTTGTTTCGATAGTAACTTAATACTAAAAGTTCTTCAAATTTTTCAATTTCACTTATACCATAATATTCATTTAATGCGTCTAATAATGCGGACTCATTGTATTTTCCATTTTCATCAACATAATTTTCTTTTACATAATCAAGTTGTTTTTTGGCATCTGCTTTAGCATCATCTTCATCTTCGGGATATTCTTTTACTAATATAGTATTATCAATCATATCTATTAAAATATTTAATGCGTATTTATCTTTTAGTTCATTATATAAATCATCGGCACTAATATTTAATTCTTCATTATCAAATGATACAATAGCTTCCTTTCCATCAGCTAGTTTTGGTGCTTTCCCACATCCAGTTAATAAGAATATAATAACTAGTGAGATAATAATTTTCTTTTTCATTTTTTCCTCCATGACAATAGTTATTATATCAACATATTATTTAAAAAACAAGAACACAATGTAGATATTTTCCATACAATAAAGTGAGTAATGAAAAGGAGGGAGAATATGAACACTTGCTGCAATGCACATAATGGAATTAGCGGTGCTGCTTTCATTCTTGTATTATTTATACTATTAGTGATTATCGTAGGAGCTATAATATAGTAAAGGAGGTATAAAGAAATGTGTAATACGTGTAATAAAGAAAAACACTCTAAAGGATTTTGCGGAATAAACAATTCATTTATTGTATTAGTTTTATTTATTCTCTTAGCAATTATTCTTGGAGCGGCTTGTATATAAAAAGAAAGAGCGATGTCTCTTTTTTTATTTATAGCTGTGTGGTAAAATGGAAGAAGAATAGGGTGAATCTAATGTTTGGAAAAATTATTAGTATGGAAGATAATATTGTAACAATTGAAAATATTGCAACAAAGCTTGAGGCTAATTATATTAATTATCATGTTGTTTTTAGTGAAGGAAATAGAAAAATCATAGGAGAAATAACTAATATAAAGGAAAAAGAGATAACCATTTTATTAGTAGGTGAAGTAAAAGATGATATTTTTTATTCAGGAGTATTAAAAAAACCTAATTTTATAACAATTCCTAGATTAGTATATAAAAGTGAAGTGGAACTATTTTTAGGTAATCAAGATATTTCTAATCAAAACAATTTATATATTGGTAAATCTAATACTTATGAAGGCTTTAATGTCTGTGCAGATTTAAATGAGTTTTTTGCTAACCATTTCGCAATAATAGGAAATACTGGTTCTGGTAAATCTTGTGGAGTTGCTAGAATTTTACAAAATCTTTTATATCATAATGATGCTGCATTGCCAACTAATGCTCATATAGTTTTATTTGATGTTTATGGCGAATATAATTCAGCATTAAGTGATATAAATAAACTACCAAATATGGGATATAAAAACTTTACCACCAAATTAGATTTTTCTGAAGGAGAAGTATTAAATATTCCAGCATATTTTTTAGAAGTTGATGATTTAGCTCTTTTACTTAATGCTACAACTCCTACTCAATTACCAATTATTGAAAAAGCAATAAAATTAGTTTATATATTTAATAGTAAAGACGAAGTAATGCAAACATATAAAAATGATATTATTGCATCATCTTTACTAGATATTTTATCTTCAGGAAGATCATCAGTCCAAATTAGAGATCAAATTGTTGCAGTCTTAACATATTATAATACTCCAACTCTTAACTTAGATACCTTAATAGTTCAACCAGGATATTCAAGAACAATCAAACAATGTTTAAATATTGATCAACAAGGAAAAATGAATTCAGTTCAATTTGTAGTAGATTTCTTAAGTGGTTTTAAAAAGCTGGATTTAAGTACAGTAAAAACTGATGCTACTTTAGTTTATACACTTGATGATTTATATTACGCTTTTGAATTTGCTTTAATTAGTGAAGGGGTATTAAAAAGTGAAAAAGTATATGATGAATTTAATCAACTGAAGGTAAGATTACAACAAATAATTAATAGTCCGAATAAACAATTTTTTAGAACTAGTGAAGAAAGAATTAGTAAAGAAAGATATATTAAAGAATTATTTTTATCAGAAACTGGAAAAAGACAAATTATCAATATGAATCTTAACTATATAGATGAAAGATTTGCTAAAATTTTAACTAAAATTTATACTAAAATGTTTTTTGATTTCGCAACAGAGCTAGAACACAGAGCTAGTTATCCAATTCATATTATATTAGAAGAAGCTCACAGATATGTTCAAAATGATAATGATATAGAGATTTTGGGATATAATATATTTGATCGAATAACCAAAGAAGGTAGAAAATATGGTGTCCTATTAGGTCTTATAACTCAAAGACCAAGTGAATTATCTAATACAGCTTTATCACAATGTTCTAATTTTATTTCATTTAGAATGTTTCATCCTGATGATTTAAAAATAATAAGTAGTATATCTAGTAATGTTAGTTTAGAAACAATTGAAAAATTAAAAAGTTTAACACCAGGAATAGCTATGGTTTTTGGAGTTTCATTTAAATTACCGCTTTTGACTAAATTAGAATTACCTAATCCAATGCCACAAAGTACTAGTGTTAATATAAAAGAGTTATGGTACCAATAAAAAAAGAGATTTCAAAATCTCTTTTAATTTGTCATTTTTTTTAAAGCTTTAGCTTCTCTAGCAGTTAATTTAACTTTAATTCCATTAATAGTAACGGTTTGAAAATTAGGTTTTTGTTTAGTTCTGGTAGCGTTTAAAGCATGAGAACGCTTATTACCAGATAAAGGTTTAACGGTTGATATTTTTTTCGCCATGGTATCTCCTCCTTAAATTCCATCTGATTTTACCATAAAAATAATTGAAGGTCAATTGTTATCAGCTTAGTTGGTAATTAATTATATTATTATTTGTCAAACTAGTCTTAGTATTATATAATAAATTTAGGTGGTTATCTTGAAAGAATGTATAAGTATTAAAACTGATTATTCACTTTTAAAAAGTCTTATTCAAATTAAAACTTTACTTTCTTTTGGAGTGGAAAATGGTTTTAACACCTTAGGAATTATCGATGATAATCTATCTGGTTCAATGGAGTTTTTAAAAAATTGTTATAAAAACTCGATCAAACCAGTAATTGGATATGATGTTAAGTATAATGATAAAAATATTATATTATACGCTAAAAATTATTCTGGTTTGAAAAAATTATTTAAATTAAATACTTTTTTATTAGATAATCCTTTAAATATTATAGAATTAACAAAATACATTAATGATTTAATAATTTTAATACCATATAATTCAATAGATTTATATTATGAATTAAGTAAAGTTAGTAAAAATGTATTCATAGGATATAATAATGATGATGAAAAAATTACATCTTTACTATTAACTGATAAAGTTGTTTACTTTAATATTGCTTTAACACTTACTAAGGAAGATACTAAATATTTAAAAATAATTGAAGCTATTAATAATAATTTAACTATTGATGAAATAAAAACTGATTATAATCATTTATATTTAAAAGCTACTGATTCATCTATATTAACTAATTTAATTAATATAGAGTTACCTAATTATCCAGTATTAATCCCTCATTATGATTCTAATATAAAAAACAGTTATAAATATTTAGAAAACTTAGCTATCAAAGGTTTATATAAAAGACTTGGAAAAGATGTTTCTAAAGAATATAAAGACAGATTATCATATGAACTTAAAGTAATAAAAGATATGGGATATGTTGATTACTTTTTAATCGTATATGATTATGTTAAATATGCGGTTCATAATGATATTATGGTTGGTCCTGGTAGAGGTTCAGCAGCTGGATCATTAGTTACATATTCAATAGGTATAACTTCAGTAGACCCTTTAAAATATGGACTGCTCTTTGAAAGATTTTTAAATCCAGAAAGAATTAGTATGCCTGATATTGATATAGACTTTGATGCCAAACGGAGAGATGAAGTAGTTAATTATGTTAAAAATAGATATGGTGATTTTAATACATTATCAATTAGTGTCTATGGGACATTTGCCGCAAGACAAGTCTTAATCTCTTTAGCTAAAGTATATAATTTAGATATTACTTCATTATTAAAATTTATTGATTCTAAAAAAACCTTAAAACAAAATTTAACCAAAGAAGTTTTAAAAATATTAAATACTAACTATGAAATCAAAAAATTATATTATTTAGGATTTCAACTTGAGGGATTAAAAAAACATATAGGTACTCATGCAGCAGGTGTAGTAGTTTCAAGTGTTGTTTTAGATGAAGTAATCCCAATAACTAAAAGTGGTGATGTATATTTAACTGGATATACTATGAATTACTTAGAAGAAGTAGGTCTTTTAAAAATGGATTTTTTAGCAATTAAAGATCTAACTACGATATCTAATATTTTAAAAATGATTCCAGAAACAATAAATATAAATAAGATTGAATTAAATGATAAAAAAGTTTTAGAAAGATTTAAATATGCTAGTACAACAGGAGTTTTTCAATTTGAAAGCCAAGGAATGAAAAACTTCTTAAGAAAATTAAAACCGAGTTCATTTTTAGATTTAGTTGTTGCTCTAGCACTTTTTAGACCAGGACCAATGGAAAATATAGACTCTTTTATTAAAAGAAAAGAAGGTAAAGAAAAAATAAACACAATTGTTCCTGAGCTTGAAAAAGTTTTAGAAGAAACTTATGGAATAATTGTTTATCAAGAACAAATAATGCAAATCTTCAATATTGTTGGTAGCTATTCAGTAGCTGAGGCTGATTTAATAAGAAGAGCAATATCTAAAAAAGATGAGAAAGTAATTTATGAAGAAAGAGAAAGTTTTATAAAAAAAGCCATAGACAATAAATTTAGTAAAGAAAAAGCAGAAGAAATCTATAATTTGATAATTAAGTTTGCTAATTATGGTTTTAATAAATCTCATTCAGTAGCGTATGCTCTAGTTGGATATCAAATGAT
Source organism: uncultured Muribaculaceae bacterium (assembly GCA_964439985.1). Classification (GTDB taxonomy): domain Bacteria; phylum Bacillota_I; class Bacilli_A; order RF39; family UBA660; genus DUUS01. The sequence continues at coordinate 26,739 of CAYTQE010000001.1, forward strand.
GTTTTTAAAAGTATATTATCCTGAGTATTTTTATATATCACTACTTAATATTAACTTAGGCTCTACTTCAAAAACCAAAGAATATTTAGATGAAGCAAAATGTTTAGATATTAAATTTCATAAACCAGATATTAATTTAAGTACTGAGATTTATATAAAAGAAAATGGAATTAGAATGCCACTTAATTTAGTTAAAAATATTGGTGTAGTAGCAGCTTTTGATATAATCAAAGAACGCGAAAAAGGATTATATATAGACTTTTTTGATTTTGTAGCTCGAACTTATGGTAAGAGCGTAAATACCAAAACTCTCGAAAATTTAATATATGGGGGAGTATTAGATTCATTTAATGAAACGAGAAAAACATTAATAGAAAATATAAATAATGCGATTATATATGCTGAATTAATGACTGGTCTAGATTCATCACTTGTAGCAAAGCCATCACTAGTACAGCATCAAGAATATTCTCCTGAAGAACTAATGAATAAAGAATTAGAACTATATGGATTTTATGTTTCTAATCATCCAGCTAGTAAATATAATGTAATTAAAATAAACACTATTGAAACTCACTTTGATAAAGTAATTACGACAATTGGACTTTTAGAAAATATAAAATCTATCAAAACAAAAAAGAATGATTCGATGGCTTTTTTACAAGTTAGTGATGAAACTGGAAAGTTAGATTATACTATTTTTCCTAATAGAATAGGTTATATAAATCAAATTAAAAAAGGGGATTTATTAAAAATAGTTGGTAAAGTAGAAAAAAGATTAGATAAATATCAAATTGTAGTAAATACAATAACAATAATTAAATAGGTTTTAAAACTTATGATAAGAGTGATACATTATAAGAAGCAGATATAACTTTATCTTTAACAAAGATAATGGTAATTCTTTTACCTTTTGCGGCTTTATTGTTGTATAATAAATAGAAGGTGATGATATGGTCTACTTAGATTATAGCGCTACTACTCCAGTTTTACCTGAAGTTTTAGATAGTTATATAAAAGTTACAAATGAATATTTTGGTAATCCTAACAGCTTACATAGTTTAGGAACCAAATCTAAAGAATTATTAAAAAGTGCAATCACTCAAATCAGTGATCTTTTAAAAATAGAAACAAAAGAAATTGTTTTAACTAGTGGAGCAACAGAATCAAATAATATTGCCTTAATAGGGACAGCTTTAGCTTATTCTAAAAAAGGTAAACATATTATTGTTTCAAAATTAGAACATGATTCTATTTATGGAATATGTAAATATCTAGAAGATAATGGTTTTACAATTGATTATGTTAATAATAATCAAGAAGGTGTTATTGATTTTGATGATTTAAAAAAAATGATTAAACCAGAAACTATATTAGTAAGTATTAATGCTGTTAATAGTGAATTAGGTATAAGACAACCACTTAAGACAATTAAACAAGTTATTACTAAGGAAAATCCAAATACTATTTTTCATAGTGATATGACACAAGCAATAGGTAAAGTGCCAATAAATTTAAATGATGTTGATTTAGCTTCAATTAGTTCTCATAAAATATATGGTCCAAAAGGTATCGGACTTTTATATAAAAGAGACAGTTTAAATATTAAGCCATTAATGTATGGAAGTGATGAATCAATAAGACCAGGAACACCAGCTCTTCCGCTTATAATAACATTATCTAAAGCTTTAAGGATTGCAATTACAGACTTAAATCAAAAAGAAGAGAGAATAAATAAATATAATCAAAAAATTTGTGATCATTTAAAAAAATATCCTAAAATTTTAATTAATAAAACTAAATATTCAATTCCTCATATTTTAAATATCAGTTTAATGAATATAAAACCAGAAACATTTATTCACGCCTTAGAAAAGCATGACATATATGTTGGTTCTAACACAGCTTGTTCCTCTGGTAAAGTAAGTGCAGCTGTACTTAATTTATATCAAGATAAAGCTAGAGCATTAACTACTATTCGTATTAGTTTGTCTCATTTGACTAAAAATGAAGAAATTAATATATTTCTGCACCAATTTGATTTAATATATACTCGTTTAAATGAACTAACAAATGATTAAAAATGCTTTTTCTTTAAAAAGCATTTTTGTGTTTAATACTGATTAATCTAGTTCTTTAGCATGATGTATGCTATTATAATGGATAATATTTATAAAGGAGTTATCTATGGAAAGTAAATTAAAAGAAATTAATCCTATTTTGTATTTTTTATGTCAAAAAGATAATATTTCTAAAATTTACGACATAGTTTTAAATTTGACAAATGCATACAAAATAAATGATGAATCATTAACTGAATTAATTATTGAATTAAGAAATAAAATAATCCAAAAAGATAATAAAGAGAATATATTTTATTTAAAAAAAATAATAAATCTAGCTAGTGAAAAATTAATTGATGCTACTCAATTAATAGAGGTATTTTCTAATAGCGAAAAAGAAATAGATTTTCACTTCCTACTTAATATTATCGAAAATCGATTTTCTAATAATAATTTTGAAGAAGACTTAGTTATGTTAATTAATCACATTCTAAATAATCAATATTTTAAAAAAATAATCAATGATAATTTAACATTTAAGAAAAGTTCATATTCATTAAACTTAGAACGATTAACTAAAATTATTTTATTTAGTGATAATTATGATTTATTAAAACAAATCCTTTATTCTAGATACATCAATGATTTAACTCCAAGTACTTTAATAAAATTAGTTATATATATTTCTAAAAAAGAAAATAAAAATTTTACAGAAGTATTTGAAACCATAAATTATAAACAAGATATTAATCAAATAAATAATCTAGTTAAAGTAACTAATGATGTTCTAGATTTATATGATAATTTCTATGTTAAATATAATAATTCTGATAGCTTAGTTGAAAAAGATATAGTATATAACTCAGAAGAAGTATTAAAAAGCTATGATGAAGAAACATTAGAGATGTATATAGATAGTTTAAATCATAACTATATAAATCATCGCCACTTTATTAATAAAAGTTATGATATTATGAGTGCAATGTTACGATTAAATAAAAAAAACTTAGCATTAGAAGTTTTTAATAAACCAAGTTATCAACCAATTAATAAAACTTTAAGAAAAAAAGTTTTAGACTCTAAAGATAATAGGATCGAAGAATTTGCTCATAGATTAAATAATAATATTCAGATTTGTTTAAAATATAATTATTATGATTTATTATTTGAAATAATATCTGCTAAAAAAATAGATAGTCTTCATGTCGGAATATTATATCAAATCATTCAAGATATAGAGATTTATAAAAAAATATCTAATGAAAACAATGAGTTTGGGCAATTAATTATTGATACGATTTTATATAGAATAAGTACTGATGAATTAATAATATATCGTACTTTAAAGCAGGTTCTAGATAAAAACTTCTCAAATGTTTTAACTAAAGAAGGAGCTTTAGCTTTAATAAATGAAATAATATATGATCCAGAAACTACGATAGAAGAATTACTTGATCATAAACCTGAAAGATGGGCACGATTAATAAAGTAAAGAAGGTTAATATGAAAAAAATAATAATTATAAAATATGGGGAATTAAATACCAAAAAAGATAATATATCTTTTTTCTTAAAAGCTTTAAAGAATAATATATCAGCTTCTTTAAAAGATACTGCTCATAATATTATTTATGATAAAGGAAGAATGTTTATAGAAACTGAAGAATTTGAAGAAGTTTTAAAAATTTTAACAAATACATTTGGTATTCATGAAATTAATATAGCTTATGAATTATTAGATACTGAAATAACTACCATTGAAAATAGTTTATTAAGTTTATTAAAAGATTATAATTTCAAAACATTTAAAGTTATAACCAAAAGAAGTGATAAAAATTATCCCTTAACTAGTTTAGATATAAATAAAAAAATTGGTGGGAATATTTTAAAACAAATCGCTAATATAAAAGTAGATGTTCATGAACCTGAATTAGAAATAAATATTGAAGTAAGAACTAAAAAAGCTTATATATATTTTGAAAAAGTTAAAGGACTAGGTGGTTATCCAGTTGGAACCCAAGGTAAAGGAATACTAATGTTATCTGGTGGAATAGATTCACCTGTAGCTGGTTATTTAGCCATGAAAAGAGGTATTCATTTAGAAGCGGTCTATTTTGAAAGTCCACCTCACACAAGTGAAAATGCTAAAAATAAAGTTCTTGAATTAGCGACTATTTTAGCTAATTATAGTGGATATATTAAAGTTCATATTGTTAGGTTTACAGAAATTCAAGAAACAATATATAAAAATATTTCTCATGATTATATGATTACTATAATGAGAAGAATGATGTATAGAATAAGTGAGTCACTAGCCCATAAAAATAATTGTAAAATTATCATAAATGGTGAATCAGTTGGCCAAGTAGCAAGTCAAACTCTAACAAGTATAAGTGTTATCAATGAAGTAATTAAAATGCCAGTGTTAAGACCTGTAGCTTGTTTTGATAAAAGCGAAATAATTACTTTAGCTAAAAAAATAAAAACATATGAGACTTCTATAAAACCATATGAAGATTGTTGTACTATTTTCGTGCCTGAACATCCAGTAATAAATCCTGAAAGTGAAAAAGCTGTTTCATTTGAACAATTAATACCTTATGAAGATTTAATAAAAGAAGCATTAAAAAATACTTCAACAATAAAAATTTATGATAATAATCAAGATTTCAGCGATATTTTATAAAATAACGCCCATAATATAAATGGGTGAGGCATGTGATAGTAAAAGGCTACGATATAGAAACTAAACATCATAGTAGACTCTTACATGAATTTATATGTGAATATGGAATTAATTTAAGTCATAAAGAAAATATAGATATATTTAAAGCTAGTATAAAACCACGTAATTGTCTTAAAGAAAGCCAAAAATCCAAAAAAAGATAGCAAATGCTGCTTTTTTTTTGTATAATTGAAGAGGTGATGAAATGAAAATATTAAGTGTAAATGCTGGATCATCATCTTTAAAGTTTACTTTATTTGAGATGCCAGAAGAAAAAGAATTAATTAGCGGGGTATTTGAAAGAATTGGAATTGATAATTCATTTTACTCTATTAAATTTGATGGAGAAAAGAAAAAAATAGAAATTGATTTAAAAAATCATAAAATAGCTTTTGAAATATTGATAAAAGAATTAATTGATAATAAAATTATTAACAATTTAGAAGAAATTAAAGGAATAGGTCATCGAGTTGCTCAAGGTGGAGCATATTTTGATTCTACAGTAATTGCTACAAATGAAAATATGAAAATAATAGAAGACTTAGCGCCTCTAGCGCCTTTACATAATCCACCAGCGATAACTGGAGTAAGAGCAGCCCAAGAAATGTTTAAAGATGCGACTCAAACATTAGTCTTTGATACTGCTTTTCATCAAAGTATAGAAAAAGAAAATTATTTATATCCAGTACCATATGAATGGTTTACTAAATATAATGTAAGAAGATATGGTTTTCATGGAACTAGTCATAAATATGTATATTTAAAAGCTAATGAAATATTAGATAAAAATGATACTAAAATAATAACTTGTCATATCGGAAATGGGGCTAGTATTTCAGCAATTAAAAATGGAAAATGTATTAATACTTCAATGGGTATGACTCCAAATGCAGGTTTAATGATGGGGACTAGATGTGGAGATATAGATGCAACTATTTTAACATATATGATGAGAACTACTAATATGACTGTCGATGAAATAGAAAATATTCTAAATAAAGAAAGTGGACTTTTAGGTATTTCTGGTGTTTCATCTGATTCTAGAGATATAGAAGATGGAATATCATGTAATGATGAAAGATGTATTCTTGCTCAAGATATGTATGTTCGTAGAATTGTTGATTATATCGCTAAATATTATGTTGAACTAGGAGGATGCGATGCTTTAGTATTTACTGCTGGAATTGGTGAAAATTCAGTTGATACTAGAGTAGATGTTTTAAATAGATTAAGTGTTTTAGGTGTAAAAATTGATTTAGAAAAAAATAATATTAGAGGTAAAGAAGCTAAAATATCAGCTGATGATTCTAAAATACCAGTATTTGTAATTCCAACAAATGAAGAATTAATGATTGCATTAGATACTTATACAAT
>CAYTQE010000001.1:32944-39710 GCA_964439985.1 uncultured Muribaculaceae bacterium
CCTTGAAAAAAGAAATATTGAAAAAAATTTATAAAAAGATCAAGGAACATGAAACTATAGTTATAGCTAGACATATTGGACCTGATCCTGATGCTATTGGAAGTCAAATAGCACTAAGAGATTCTATTCGTCTTACATTTCCTAATAAAAAAGTATATGCAGTAGGATTAGGTGTATCTAAATTTAAATATTTCGGTATCTTAGATAAAATAGATGATAGTTTATTACAAAATCCTTTACTAATAGTTTTGGATTTACCTAACAAAGCCAGAATAGATGGAGTTAATTTTGATCAATATGATGAAGTTATTAAAATAGACCATCATCCATTTGAAGATAAAATGGGAAAACTTGAATACATTGATGAGAGAGCAAGTTCAACTTGTGAGTTAATAGCAATATTAATCAATAATACTAATTTAAAGATGAATAAAGAAATTGCAGCTAAATTATATATAGGAATAGTTGCTGATAGTGATAGATTTTTAGTACCAACTACTAATCCTGAAACATTTAATATTGTCAGTTTTTTAGTATCAAAATATAAATTAAACTTATCTGAACTATATAATTATTTATATGAAAGACCACTTAGTGAGGTAAGATTTCAAGCTTTTATTACTTTAAATATGACAATTACTGAAAATGGTTTTGGATATATAAAATTAAATAATGATATCATCAAAGAATATGGAGTAGATGCATCAACGGCATCAAATATGATAAACAATTTTAATTATATAAAAGGAATTCATGCTTGGGCCTTTGTTTCTTATGATGAAAGGCAAGAATTATATAAAGTTAATATTCGTTCAAGAGGACCCGTTATTAATGAAGCTGCTATGAAATATAATGGTGGTGGACATAAACTAGCGAGTGGAGCAAGAATAAAATCAGCACCAGATGTAGATAAATTATTTCAAGAGTTAGATTTAGTTTGTAAAGAATATCAAGAAAAAATAAAAAGTGAGAAATAAAATTCTTGTTTTTTTTTTGGAAAATAATCAATAAACTAATCTATAGTTAAAAACCCATACACAGAAACCTATTTATGTATAAGATAAGTAAAGGAGAGAGATGATGAATAAATATATGTATGAAATTTTTTTAAATGATATTGATAGTAATTCTTATTTGCAAAATGATCTTTTTGATAATGTGATCAAACATGAAGGTAGTAAAAAAAATTATCAAGATAATTATGATAATTTTAGTACTACTAAATATCCTAAACCTTCTAATTATGAATTAGAAATGTTTAATATCAGTGAAGGCTATGAAAATGGTAATATGTTTAAAAATCTATATGATCCATATAAACATTATGTTCCAAAAAAATTAAAGCCAGTTAATGAAGAACAAGAAATATTATTAAAAATTGATGAGTTATCATTTGCTATGCATGAAATTAATTTATATTTGAGCAATAACCCAAATGATATAAATATGATTAATAAATATAATGCTTTACAAAAAAAATATGATAAAGCATTAAATTATTACGAATCAAAATTTACATCTATTCAGTGTAATAATCCATATATGACTACTAGTCCATTTTCATGGACTGAAGATCCATGGCCTTGGGATAGGAGGATATTATAATGTTTAAATATGAAAAAAGATTACAATTCCCAGTTAATATTAAAAGAAAAGACTTAAGAATAGCAAAAATACTTTTTGAACAATATGGAGGTGCTAATGGTGAGGCAGCTGCCGCATTCAGATATTTAAATCAAAGATTTACTATGCCTGATAATAGAGGTAAAGCCCTTTTAACTGAAATAGGTACTGAAGAACTAGATCATATTGAAATTATTGGTTCAATGATTTATCAATTAACTAAGGATGCAACAATTGATGAGATAAAACAGTCAATTTTTATGACCAATTATGCAACCCATGGGAAAGATTTATATTTTGCTGATGCAAGTGGTGTACCATTTACTGCATCATATTTTGCAGCAGTAGGTGATCCACTTGCTGATTTATCTGAAAATATGGCCGCTGAAGAAAAAGCAAGAGCCGTCTATGAAAATTTAATTGATTTAACAGATGATCCAGATGTTATAGAACCTCTTTTATGGTTAAGACAAAGAGAAGTAATTCACTTTGCAGGATTTAAAGAATTATATGATTACTATAAATCAATTGGAATCAAATAAAATTATCAAATATTGATAATTTTTTAATTTGCTATCTACTGGTTAATTTTATATAATAAATATAGGTGATTTTATGAAAAATCTTAAAGTTATATTTATGGGAACTCCATTATTTAGTGTTCCTATTTTAGAAGAATTAATAAATAAAACAAATGTAATAATGGTTGTTACTAGTCCAGATGCTTTTGTTGGGAGAAGAAAAACATTAACAGCTTGTCCTGTTAAAGAAACTGCTTTAAAATATAATATTCCTGTTTTTAGTCCAGAGAATATAAAAAAAGATTATCAAAGAATAATTGATATTAAACCAGATATAATAATAACTTGTGCTTATGGACAAATTATACCTAAAATTTTATTAGATTTACCAAGCTTAGGATGCATTAATATCCACGCATCGTTATTGCCTAAATATAGAGGCGGAGCTCCTATTCACTGGGCTATTATGAATGGTGATACAGAAACGGGAATAACTATTATGTATATGGATGAAACAATGGATTCTGGAGATATGATAGATGCTGTGTCTATTAAAATTAAAAGTGATGATAATTTAGAAACTTTATCAAATAAGTTATCTTTATTAGGAAGAGATATGATAATAAATGTTTTACCTAGTATTATTAATAAAACAAATAAAAGAATTAAACAAGATATTACTAAAGTTACATATGCTCCCATAATTACAAGAGAAGATGAATTACTTAATTTTAATAAAACTGCATTTGAAGTATATAATCAAATTAAAGCATTATCACCAGAACCTCTAGCGTATTTTAAAATATTATCTACAGAATTTAAAGTAGTAGAGTGTGAAATAGTAGAAGTAATAGGGCAAACTAATACAGTAGTTGCAGTAGATAAAAAAAGCTTTACGATAATGTGTGTTGATAAAGGAATAAAAATAACTAAAATTAAACCTAAAGGGAAGAATATTATGAATGTTCAAGATTTCTTTAATGGTTTTAATCGAGATTTATTATTAAGTGAGGAAGTTTTATAATGAAAAAAAAATATTCCCTTTTTAGAGAATTGTGGGCTGTACCTAAATATCAAATATTAATTAAATTAGGAGCATATTTATTATTTTTTATTATATTTTTTACAATCGCATCAATTGGAAACAATAATAAACCTACTGTTAATAAGATAGTTAATATATCTTATAATACGATGAAAAAACAGTTATTAGAAGGTAATCTTAAAATTAAATATAATATAAGTTCTAATAAAAGTTATTATTTAGAAGGAACTATAATAGATAATATAATATCTTCAACTTTAGAATATGATGATATTTTAAAGAAAATAAATATAATTGAAGACAAAATATTTATAATTCAAAAAAATGAACAAATAGAAGATTCAACATTACTTAGAGATATAAACTTAATTTATTTATATCCTGAAAATATTTTTAATATATTAAATCAAAACCCTTCTTTAATGAGACAATCTAATAATGGTAAAATTTATAATTATTCTCTTGATAATAAATCATATTCGGTATTTTTAAGTGATTCAGAAATAGAAAAAATAGTGATTTTAGATGGAATGATTACTTACACACTTGAATACAGTTTAATCAAATAATTTTATTGCGATTACTATTTAAAAATGTTAAAATAAATAGTGTGAGGTCAATATGAAAAATAAAGGATCTGTAATAATAGTTAATTGTGTAACTATGACTAGAGTTATAGGAACTTTTATTTTGCCTTTTATAAGTATGAAAACATCACCAAGCTTTTTAATTACATATATAGCTTTGCTATTATTAACTGATTTTATAGATGGAAAATTAGCTAGAAGATTAAAAGCTAGTACAATATTTGGTAGTGTCCTAGATGCAACTGCTGATAAATTACTTGGTATAGCATGCTTAGCTGTTCTAAGTCAAAAATATCCAATAATGTTATTTCCGATACTAACTGAAACATTAATAACGGTTATAAATACAAGAGGCGCAATAAGAGGTTCTACTACTGAAAGCAGTAAATTAGGTAAAATTAAAACTTGGGTCTTAGGTCTATCAATAGTAATAGGTTTTATTACTGTTTATGTAGGAAATTTAATAATCCAAATAAATCAATCAACTAAAATGGGGATAACAATTATTAATTTATTAGAATATGTTTTATCTCATCAAGATATTATCATGACAATTATAGCATCTCTTTCAGTAGGAGCAGGTATTATAGTAGCATGTGATTATCACATGAAAGTAAAAAACGAAATAAAAAAAGCCACTGCGGAAGGCTTTGTTATTAATAAGATAGTCTTTAAAGAAGGCAAGGAATTATTATATGCATTATTTGATGAGGCGTACTATCAAAAAACAAGAGAGATACCGCTAGCTAAAAAATTGGGAGTGATTAAAGTTGAAAAAAATAATTGAAGATAAATATTTTAAATTAGGATTAACGGTCTTTTTAATAATAGCAGCCTGTATATCATTCTTTTTTATAATTTATAAATTTAATTTTATTATTAATGGAATAGGATGGATTATTAAACTATTTACACCTTTTATTATCGGGTTTGTATTTGCTTATTTATTAAATTCATTAGTTCGTTTTTTTGAAAAGTTATTAATGAGCTATATCTTTAAAAAAACTAAAATAAATGAAAAAACTAAAATTAAGTTAAGTCGTTTTTTGAGTATTACTATAATGTGCGTTTTAACTATCGGTTTATTAGTATTATTATTTAGTTTTGTGATACCAGAGCTATTAACTAGTATTGAATCTCTGGTTATGAATATGCCTATTTATTTTGAAAAAACTAAAATATATTTACTGGGATTACTTAAAAATCATAATGATTTAGAAACAGTTGTATTAAATAATTATGATGCGATCAATGTTTATTTAATGAATATTTTAAATGATACAATATTACCTAAAATAGAAGAGTGGATAGTTATTTTTTCTAATGGTGTTTTTGGTGCAGTTAAAGTATTATTTAATTTAATAATGGGGTTTATTATTTCAATATACTTTCTATATGATAAAGAAAAATTTAAGGGTCAAATAAAAAAAGGTTTATATAGTATGTTAAGTATTAGACTAGCAAATAATGTAATAGGTAATGCTCGTCATACTGATCAAATATTTGGAAATTTTATTATTAGTAAAATCTTAACTACAATAGTATTTTGTTTATTATCATTTATATTCTTAGCTTTATTTGGTTATCCTTATGCTCTTTTAATTAGTGTTATAATTAGTATAACTAATATTATTCCCTATTTTGGACCATATATTGGAGGACTACCAAGTGCATTTTTAGTCCTACTCCAAGCACCTGAAAAATTTTGGCCATTTGTTATATTCTTAGTAATTATTCAGCAAATTGATAATTATATCATTGGACCATATTTAACAGGTACTAAAATCGGAATTAAAAGTTTTTGGGTTTTATTTGCAATTATGATTTTTGGTGGTTTATTTGGTTTATTAGGAATGCTGATAGGAGTACCAATTTTCGCACTTTTATACGGTTATATTAGTAATAAATGTAATACTAGATTAGTAAGAAAAAAATTACCAACAGAAACACATAAATATGAAAAACTAAGAAGAATAAATTCTGAGAATAATAAAATAATACATGATTAGGAGTCAATATGTTAAAAGAAAAGTATATTATAATTAAAAAGGCATTATTAATTGTGGTCTTATGTATCACTATAGAAATTATTACTTTAATATTAGTTTTTCCATGGTGGTGTAGATGAATAAGTATATTCCATTAAAAGAATTTATTATATTATTATTTTTATTAATGTTAATGATATTTTATATATATGTATTATATATATATCCTAATATAAAACATAACTGTGTAAAAATTGATTATTGTTCTCAAACAATAAGTTGTGATTGTGAAAATGATATATGTAAATGCTTTTATTATGATGAAGATAATAACATTAAAGAAATAGAGTGCCCGAACACATATTTAGATTAGACAACCATTAGGTTGTTTTAATTTACATTTTTGTAAACTCAAGATGGAATTAAGCACTTGTTTTTGATATAATAATTATGGTGTAATATGAAAAATATTTTTGGATATAAATATGAAAAATTAGAAGAAGAATTACTTAGTATAAATGAAAAAAAATTTAGAGCCAGACAAATTTATGAATGGTTATATATTCATAAAGAATATGATTTTAACAAGATGACAAATTTAAGTAAAGAATTAATGAATAAATTTCATAATCATTTTAAAACTGATTTAATCAAAATTAAAAAAATTCAAGAAAGTTTGGACACAATTAAATTCTTATTTGAATTATTAGATGGTAATTTAATCGAAGCGGTCTTAATGAAACATAATTATGGAAATAGCCTATGTGTTTCTAGTCAAGTGGGTTGTAATATTGGTTGTTCTTTCTGTGCAAGTGGAAAACTAAAAAAAATTCGAAATTTAGAAACTTATGAAATGACAGAACAGATATTACTGGTAGAAGACTATATTAAAGAAAGAATAGATAGTATTGTTATTATGGGAATTGGTGAACCTTTTGATAATTATGACAATTTAATGAATTTTATTAGAATAATTAACCATCCATATGGACTTGCAATAGG
>CAYTQE010000002.1:0-2691 GCA_964439985.1 uncultured Muribaculaceae bacterium
GTATTATTATTCAAAGTAAATATTTATTAGATATAGTTAGAAAATTACCAAATACAGATATTAATATAGAAGTAATTGATGGTTTAAAAATAATTATTAGTACTGAAAATATTGTATTTAATTTAAATTGTTTAAATATATCTGATTATCCACAAATTAATCTAGAAGAAATAAAAAATCCTATTATCTTAAAAAGCTCAGATTTTAAAAAAGTTATTAATCAAACTTTATTTGCTATATCAAATCAAGAGTCAAGACCTTTATTAACTGGATTAAATGTAAAAATAAATGGCAAAGTTTTAGAATGTACTGCAACAGATTCTTATAGACTAGCAAAGAAAACTTTATTATTAGATAAAGAATATGATAATTATGATTTAGTAATACCAGGAAAGAATATTCAAGAATTAGATAAATTATTAAATTTAGAAAAAGATGTGGAAATCCATCCATTTACTAACAAAATATTATTTAAATATAATAATTATATTTTCCAATCAAATTTATTAAGTGGATCATACCCAGATACTTCTAATTTAATACCAACAGATTTTGAAATAATATTAACAACATCATTATCTGAATATTATAATGCAATAGATAGAGCCGCACTTTTAACTCAAAATAAAGATAAAAATATTGTTAAATTAGAAACTAAAGATCAAGAATTATTAATAACTTCCTATGCAAGTGAAATAGGTAAGGTAGAGGAAAAAGTATTAATTAATAAAAATAATTCAAATAACTTATCAATTTCATTTAGTTCAAAATATATGCTAGAAGCTTTAAAAACATTAGATGAAGAAGAATTATTAATATTACTTAATACAGATTCTAAACCAATAGTATTAAAATCAGTAAAAGATGAATCACTAATTCAGTTAATTTTACCAATAAAAACATATTAAAATGAGATTTCTCATTTTTTTTATTTTATTAGACAAAATTTTACAAAATACGACAAAAATATATGATATAAGGGGAACTGGTTAGGGGGTGATTTTATGCAAGATTATGAAATAAATGAAAAAACACTTGCAATTTTACCATTTAGTAAAACAAAATCAATTATTTATGAAGGTTATGATTGTTTCATTATTGAAAAATCAGTAAACAAAATAATGGATAGTAGTTGTCGATATTATGGTAGTACAATAGAAGGTCGTCAAAAAGGATCTACAGCTTTAACAGGTTTAACATATAAAGTACCTATTATAATATCAGAGGAAAATAATTATATATTTTTTCCTACTGCTTCACCTAGATTAAAAGAATGTGCTTGGATTAGTTTAAATAATATCAAAAAATATTATCTAAAAAATGATAAAATATATTTAGAATTTTTAAATAAAGAAAAGATAGAATTATCAATATCATCTAATATTTTAAAAAATCAAATTCTTAGAGCAACATTACTTGAATCTGCTATAAGAAAAAGAATAAAAAAATAATGATTTTTCTTTTATAACAATTAGATTTATGTTATAATTATAAATAGGTATAGGTGTACTAGATATACCTATTTTATTATTATTACAGCTAAAAGAGGGTTTTAAATGCAAATATCAAAATTAAAACTAGTTAATTTTAGAAATTTCGAAAAGATAGAATTTGAATTTTCTAAATACAAAAACATAATAATTGGAAAAAACGGTATTGGTAAAACTAATATTGTTGAATCTATATATTATTTAGCTTTAACAAAATCCTTTCGTACCTATGATGATTTAGTTTTAATTCAAGAAAATGCTGATAAATCCATTATACAAGGAGAAATAAAAACTAAATATAAAAATAATTATAAAATAATAATAGAAAAACCAGGAAAAAAAGTTTATATTAATAACAATCAAATTTATAAATTAAGTGATTATATTTCAAAAATAAATGTAATTATGTTTAATCATGAAGATTTAAAATTAATTAAAGATAGTCCTAGTATTCATCGTAAGTTAATAAATATGGAAATATCGCAATTAAATAATAAGTATTTAAAATTATTAACAAATTATAATAAAATATTAAAACAAAGAAACACTTATTTAAAATCAATGTTGTTAAATAGTATGATTCCTAAAGACTATCTTTATATTTTAACAGAAAAATTAATTGATATTGGGTTAGAACTTTACAGTATTAGAAAAAAATTTATTGATGAAATTAATATTTATTTAAATCAAAATTTTCAAAAAATAACTAAAAAAGATGGATTAATATTAAAATATGTATCTGAATATGAAGATTTGACTAAAGAACAATTAATAAAAAAATATAATCAAAATTTTCCAAAAGATTTAAATTATGGAAAAACAAATATAGGTATTCATTTAGATGATTTTATATTTTATTATAAATCAAATTTAGCAAAAAATTATTTATCAGAAGGTGAACAAAAGAATTCTATAATATCATTCAAATTAGCTGAAATAAACATATTTTATAAACAAACTAAAACAATGCCAATATTAATATTAGATGATTTATTTAGTGAATTAGATAAAACTAAAATAAATAACATATTTAAATTTATAGATAATGATATTCAAACGTTTATTACTACTACAGAAATAACTAAATTAAGTAAGAAATTAAGAGATAATTCTAAAATATTTATTGTTAATAATGGGGTAGTTGATATAAAGGAGAGTTAATATGGCTGATAGAAACTTAGAACATTATGATGCTTCAGAT
>CAYTQE010000002.1:2701-7931 GCA_964439985.1 uncultured Muribaculaceae bacterium
ATGATTTATTTAGTGAATTAGATCAAGAAAAAATAAAAAATATAATTAAATTTTTAAAAAAGAGTATCCAAATATTTATAACAACAACAGATTTGGACAATATTGATGAAAAAATATTAAAAAACAGTAAGGTATTTAAATTAACAAATAAAAAAATAGAGGTGAAACATTATGAATAATAAAGAAAATCATTATAATGAAGAAGATATTCAAGTCTTGGAAGGTTTAGAGGCAATCCGAAAAAGACCTGGTATGTACATTGGTACTACTAGCTCAAGAGGTTTACATCATTTAGTATGGGAAATTGTAGATAATGCTGTAGATGAGGCATTAGCTGGTTATTGTGATGATATCGAAATAATAATAAATGAAGATAACTCGATAACAATAAAAGATGATGGAAGAGGTATTCCTACTGGAATACATTCAAAAACAGGTTTATCTACAGTTGAAACTGTTTATACAGTACTACATGCTGGTGGAAAATTTGGCGGCGGTGGTTATAAAGTTTCAGGTGGATTACATGGAGTAGGAGCATCTGTAGTAAATGCATTAAGTACTTTTTTAGAAGTTACAATATACCAAAATGAACAAGTTCATTATATGCGTTTTGAAAATGGTGGTAAAACTGTAGAACCATTAAAAGTAATTGCAAAATGTGATAAAGAAAGAACCGGTACCACAGTAACATTCAAACCAGATCCAGAAATTTTCACAGAAACAATTATATTTGATTATAATATATTGAAAACTCGTGTTAGAGAATTAGCGTTTTTAAATAAAGGATTAAGAATAATTTTATGTGATGATCGAGAACTGGAAAAAAAGAAAGAAGAATTTTTATATAATGGCGGTTTAAAAGAATATGTTTTATATTTAAATCGTAATTATAAAGCAATTCATGATGATATAATTTATGTTGAGGGAATAAAAGAAGACATCTCTATAGAAGTTAGTTTGCAATATAATGAAACATATAATAATCTTACTTTATCATTTGTTAATAATATTAATACTGGTGATGGCGGTACTCATGAAGAAGGGGTTAGAAATGCATTAACCAGAATTATTAATAATTATGCTAGGAAAACAAAAATATTAAAAGATAATGATGATTCTTTAACAGGAGATGATGTTAGGGAAGGTTTAACAATAGTAATATCATGTAAACATCCAAATCCTCAATTTGAAGGACAAACAAAAGGTCGTTTAGGTAACGCAGAAGTAAGAAAAATAGCTTCAGACATATTTGGAGAAGGTTTAGAAAGATATTTAATGGAAAATCCTAATATTGCTAAACAAATATTAGAAAAATCATTACTGGCATCTAGAGCTCGATTAGCTGCAAAAAAAGCTCGAGAATTATCTCGAACTAAAGGTGGTTTAGATTTAACTAATCAATGGGGTAAACTTGCTGATTGTTCGAGTAAAAACCCTTTAGAAAGAGAATTATTTATAGTCGAAGGAGATTCAGCTATGGGTTCATCAAAACTTGGAAGAAACCCAAAAACTCAAGCAATTCTTCCTATAAAAGGAAAAATTCTCAATGTAGAAAAATCTAGACTAGATAAAATATTAGGAAACGAAGAAATTAGAAGTTTAATAACCGCATTTGGGACCAGTATTGGTGATGAATTTGATATTAAAAAATTAAGATATAATAAAATTATACTTATGACTGATGCTGATGTCGACGGAGCTCATATTAGAACATTATTATTAACGTTTTTGTATAGATTTTTTAGACCATTAATAGAAGAAGGGCATATTTATGCAGCTCAACCACCTTTATATAAAATATCACACGGAAAAACTATTAAATATGTCTTAAATGATAAAGAAAAAGAAGAATATTTAGCAAACTTACCTGAAGAGGTTAGAGAAAAAGTAAATTTAAATCGTCAAAAAGGTTTAGGTGAAATGGACGCAATAGACTTAAGGCTTACAACAATGGATATAAATGAAAGAGTATTATTAAAAATAACTATTGAAGATGCTATACTAGCTGATGAAATGTTTACTATATTGATGGGCGAAGAAGTGGCTCCAAGAAGAAAATTTATAGAAGATAACGCACTTAATGTACGTAACTTAGATATTTAGGGGAGGTAATTATAATGAATGAAAATACAATAGATAAATTTAATGAAATAAATATAGATAACGAAATAAAAAATTCATTTTTAGATTACTCGATGAGTGTAATAGTTTCAAGAGCAATTCCAGATGTTAGAGATGGTTTAAAACCAGTTCACAGAAGAATATTATATACTTTCTTTTCAGAAGGTATAACTCATGACAAACCACATAAAAAAAGTGCTACAAGCTGTGGAAAAGTCATGCAGTATCATCCTCATGGAGACGCAGCAATTTATGATACAATGGCTAGAATGGCTCAAGACTTCACATACAGATATCCTTTAATAGACGGTAAAGGAGCCTTTGGTGCTCCAGACGGATCAAGTCCAGCAGCAGCACGTTATACAGAAGCAAGACTTGCTAAAATATCTAGTGAAATGTTAAGAGATATTAATAAAAACGCGGTTGACTTTGTACCAAGTTATGATGGAGAAAATGTAGAACCAGTTGTTTTACCATCAAGATTTCCTAATATATTAGTTAATGGAAATATGGGTATCGCTGTAGGAATGGCTACTAATATTCCACCACATAATCTTGGAGAATCAATAGATGCAACAATTGCAGTTATAGATAATCCTGAAATTTCAGTATTAGAACTAATGAATTACATAAAAGGTCCTGATTTTCCAACAGGCGGTTCAATTTTAGGAAATAGTGGCATTAAAAAAGCATTTGAGACTGGTAAAGGTAGTATAACTATTAGATCTAAAATCGAAGTTGAAGAATCTAAAGGCAGAGTAAAATTAATTATTACAGAAATACCTTATCAAGTTAATTATACTAATATAATTAGAAAAATCGCTGAATTAGTACGAGATAAACAGATAGATGGTATATCTAATTTAACTGATGAATCAGCTTTAGAAGGTATAAGAATAGTAATAGATGTAAAAAAAGATTACAATCCAAATGTTTTATTAAATAATTTATATAAAAACACTCAATTACAAGTGTCATTCGGAATAAATTTCTTAATGCTTGTTGATAAAAGGCCAAGAACTTTAGGAATCAAAGAAATTTTAGAATATTATATTAATTATCAGAGATCAATTATTGTTAGACGTACTCGTTTTGATTTAGAAAAGTGTGAAAAAAGTGCTCATATCCTTGAAGGTTTAAAAATAGCATTAGACCATTTAGACGAAGTAATTAAATTGATTAGATCATCAAAGAGAGATGTTGATGCTAAACAAGGATTAATGACGAAATTTGGTTTATCTGAAGCACAATCAGAAGCAATTCTAGAAATGAAATTAAGAAGATTAACAAGTTTAGAAAAAGAAAAAATTGAGGAAGAATTAGCATCTTTATTAGAAAAAATTGAAGAATTAAAAAGTATTTTAGCAAGTGATGAAAAAGTATTAAATATAATTAAAACTGAGTTATTAGAAATAAAATCTAAATATTCAGATGAGAGAAGAACAGAAATTGATATGACAGCAATTGAATATATTGAAGATGAATCATTAATTCCAGAAGAAAATATAATAGTTACTTTAACTAATAAAGGTTATATAAAACGAACATTATCAGATTCTTATAGAAGTCAAAATCGTGGTGGAGTTGGTGTAAAGGGAATGTCAACTAATGAAGAAGATTTTGTGGAACACTTGATTAATTTATCAACCCATAATTATATAATGTTTTTTACTAACAAAGGGAAGGTTTATAGATTAAAAGGTTATGAAATACCTGAATATAACAGACAAGCAAAAGGTTTACCTATAATAAATATATTGCAACTAGAAAAAGGAGAGTTTGTAAATTCAATAATTCCTTTATCAGTAGAAAATGAATATAAATACTTCTTATTTGGTACAAAAAAAGGTTTAGTAAAACGTACAAGTATAGAAGAATTTGATAGCATTAGAGTAACAGGAAAAATTTGTATTAACTTAAAAGAAGATGATGAATTAATAGGAGTTAAAAAAACTACTGGTAATTATAATGTGCTAATGGCATCAACTAGTGGAAGAATGGTTGTATTTAATGAATCTGAAGTTAGAGTAATGGGGCGTACTGCTAGTGGAGTAAAAGGAATAACTTTAGATGATTCATATTGTATTGGTATAGAGATAGCAATAGATGAAGATAATATATTAATAGTTACTGAAAAAGGTTTTGGCAAAAAAACTTTAGTAAATGAATATCGAAAAACCAAACGAGGAAGTAAAGGTGTCAAAGCTTTAAATATTACTGATAAAAACGGTAAAATGAATTCATTTAAAAGAGTTGAAGATGATAAAGATCTTATCATAATAACTAATCATGGTACTTTAATAAGAATGCCAATAGATCAAATATCACAATTAGGTAGAGTAACTCAAGGAACTAAACTAATAAATTTAAAAGATGATCAGATTGTTTCTACTATAAGTATTATAGAAAAAGAAGAAGATTTGGAAACCACTATTTCAATAGAAGAATAACAATATATTTTATAAACCAATATTCATATTAATATTGGTTTATTTTTTTAATAAAGTTTTCATGTAAATATTAAAATATAAATAGATATAAGAAACCCTTTGTTATAAAGGAATTGTTAGTAGCTATGATGTTAAAAATATTTAAAATAACATATGTTTCACGTGAAACATTGAAAATATATAATATAAACACACAGAACTTAGAATCCAAAAATTTAAAATTTGTAAAAATATTTCCCGGGAAATATTTATTAATAACTTAGATGTCTAATAATAAGTAATAATATAATGCTTTATAAATATGTAATAGATCTTAAATAAACACGAGAAAGCCTTTGTTATAAAGGAATTGTTGGTAACTATGATATCTATATTATTTAAAATAACATATGTTTCACGTGAAACATATACTCAGAAAATAGTAACTCAATGTTTCACGTGAAACATTAAAAATATATAATATAAAAATATAGAACAAAGAATCCAAAAATTTAAAATCTGTAAAAATATTTCCCGGGAAATATTTATTAATAATTCAGATATTTAATAATAAGTAATAATATAATGCTTTATAAATATGTAATAGATCTTAAATAAACACGAGAAACCCTTTGTTATAAAGGAATTGTTAGTAACTATGATATCTATATTATTTAAAA
>CAYTQE010000002.1:8031-28916 GCA_964439985.1 uncultured Muribaculaceae bacterium
TTAGTAACTATGATATCTATATTATTTAAAATAACATATGTTTCACGTGAAACATTGAAATAGAATATAATATAAACACACAAAACTTTAAACACAAAAATTTAAAATTTGTAAAAATATTTCCCGGGAAATATTTATTTATATTTTTATAATTATATGTTATTATAAATTTGCACAATGCTTAAGTTATAAATTGGTCAGATTCGGAAGAAAGCAGCCACATTAACCTCTATGCATGTGTGCTTTTTTTATAATATATTTTTAACGAATGTTTGTTCGCTGTGATAGTAGGTGTTGAAATGGAAAACACAATTCTTAAAGAATTATATAAATTATCTTTAAAAGCTGCTAAAAAAAATGAAATACCTATTTCAGCAATTATTGTATGTAATAATAAAATAGTTGCAAAAGCATATAACAAAAGGAATAAAACCAACTCAACAATTTCTCACGCTGAAATTAAAGTAATTCAAAAAGCAAATAAAAAATTAAAATCGTGGAGACTTAATAATTGCGCGATTTATGTGACTATTAAGCCATGTAAAATGTGTGAAAGTGTAATAAAAGAAGCAAGAATAGATAAAGTATATTATTTGTTAGATAGATTACCAAAAAAACAACAATATAATAAAACTTTTTTTATAAAATTAAGTGATTCAGAATCTGAAAAAATCAAGAAAAAATATTTAAAAATTTTTAATGATTTTTGGGAAAAAATACGTAATTAAAAATTATATATGATATAATTATTTATGGAGGATTATTATGGACTACAAAGTGTTATATCGTAAATACAGACCTAAAAATTTTTCTGAATTAATGGGACAAGACAATATAAAAGAATTGCTTATTAATTCAATTATTAATGAAAAATTATCTCACGCATATATATTTACTGGACCTAGAGGAACAGGAAAAACTAGTTCGGCTAAAATATTTGCTAAAACTGTTAATTGTGAAAATTTAACTGATTCCACTCCATGTGAAGAATGCTCTTTTTGTTTGTCTGCAGATGAATCTCCAGATATTATAGAAATAGATGCAGCTTCAAATAATGGAATAGACGAAATAAGAGAAATTCGTGAAAATATAAAAATATTACCAAACTACGCAAGATATAAAATATATATAATAGATGAAGTTCATATGTTATCAAGTAGTGCGTGGAATGCTTTTTTAAAAACCTTAGAAGAACCACCAAATCATGTTATATTTATTTTAGCAACTACTGAAATACAAAAAGTTCCTATTACGGTTTTATCAAGATGTCAAAGGTTTGATTTTCAAAAAATATCAGAACCAGTTATTGCAGAAATGATAAAAAAAATTGCGAAATCAGAAAAAATAAATATTACTGAAGAGGCTATAAATGAAATTTCAATATTAGCTGAGGGTGGGTTAAGGGATGCTTTAAGTATTTTAGATCAACTTTCAAAACTTAATAATAAAATTACATTAACAACACTTAAAAAAGCTTATGGAATTGTATCGGCCGAAGAAATAAAAGTCTTATTTAATAATTATTTATCAAACAATATAGAATTATTTTTGAATCAAATTGATAAGTTTCAACATTCAGGTGTAGATAGTTCAATATTAATATCAAAAATGCTTGAATATTTATTAAATGAATATATTGAAAATAAAATAAATAATACTTGTGAATTTGATAATATAGAATCTTTGATTTCTGATTTAGAAAGTTGTTATTATAAATCGAATCAATATGTATTAATTAAAACATATTTATTAAAAAATATTAATAAACAACAAATTGAAGAAATAAAAAAAGAAACGCCTGTTATAATAGAAAACAATTCTCAAGAAATAAGCACAAATACTGTTGAGAATATTAATAATGAAATATTTGATATAAGAATTAATAATTCGTTTGTAAATGCGAAGATAGAATTAAAAAAAGAATTTATTAAAAATTGGAAATGTTTATTAAAAACTTTATTTGAAAAAAATGATCATAAATTAGAGGCGTTATTAAAAGAAACGGATGTTGAGGTGGTTTCGCCTACAAACGTTATATTATCCACAGAATCATATTCAAATAGTGTTTTATTAAATTCTATGTCTGATCAAATAAGTCTTATTTTAGAAAAAGAATTTAATATTTCAGTTAAAATAGTGTGTTTAGATATTAATAATTGGAAAAAAACAAAATCCGAATATATAAAAAATTGTAAAACTAAAAAATATCAATTTATAGAAGAACCTGAACAAATTATAAGTGAAGAAGTAATAAATAGCGCTGAAACACTGTTTGGAAATGAATTGGTAGAAATAAAATAAAGGAGAAAAAATATGAATATGCAAAATTTAATGGCGCAAGCTCAAAAAATGAAAAAGGAAATTCAACAAAAACAAAAAGAAATAGATGAAAAAGAATTTGTCGTCGAATCTGAGTTCCTATTTATTAAAATGAATGGTAATAGAAAAATTATTGATTTTAAAATTAATACTGAAATATTAAAAGATAAAGAGGATATAGAAGTTTTAGAAGATATGATTAAGATTGCTTTAAAGAACATTTTTGAACAAATTGAAAAAGAAACAGAAGCTAAAATGGGTATGTATGGCTCTGGTTTAAATGGTTTAATTTAATATGATATACCCAAAAGTACTAGAAGAATTAATAGAATATTTAAAAAAATTACCAAGTATTGGTGAAAAATCTGCTGAAAGATTGGCTTTATCTATAATTAATTTTTCAACTGAAGATAATGATGCTTTTGCAAAAGCTATTAAAAATGTGAAAAAAAATTTACAAAAATGTACTATTTGCGCACATTTAACCGATAAAGAAGTTTGTAATATATGTTCAAATAGTTTTAGAGATAATAACTCAATTTGTGTAGTTGAAGATTATAAAAGTGTTTTCATGTTTGAAAAAATAGGTAAGTTTTCTGGCGTATATCATGTATTAGATGGATTAATTTCACCAATAGATGGGATTAATCCAGATGATATAAATATATCTCAGTTAATAAACAGATGCAAAAAATTAAATGGTCAAAATATAGAAATAATAATAGCGTTAAAACCAACAATTGAAGGAGAGGCAACCACGTTATATATTAAAAAAGTATTAAGTAAAGAAGCTATTAAAATTAGTCGTTTATCTTATGGTATACCTATGGGAGCTGAGATAGATTATTTAGATGCATTAACATTAGAAAGAGCGTTAGAAGATCGTAAAAGTTTGTAATAGTTAATAATTTTGTTTCATATTATTATTAGGTGAAAAAACAATGCTTATTAAAATTATTAAAAAAATAGTTTTTGCAATAGTTATAATTTATAGTTTTGATTTATTAATCAGAAATTTAGGAATGTTCGTACCATTAAATATATGGACAATAGGAACTATTTCTTTCCTCGGTTTTCCTGGTTTGATTTCATTAGCATTATCCTTCTTCTTTCTTATTTGATAGGTGGTATAAATGATAGAAAATTTTTATAATTATTTTAATAATTGTATAATTGCGGACAAGCTACCGCATGCTTTTTTACTTGAAACTGATGATGTGGAATGGGAATTTGAAAATATTATTACACTATTACATAATAATAAATTAATTCAAAACATTGAATATATTAACAATATTAATCTGTTCATTGTTGAACCAGATGGAAAAGAAATAAAAACTGAACTAATAAATAGTTTGCAAAATAAGTTTATGACAAAACCCTCAAATGATAAATATAATATTTATATAATAAAATATGTGGAAAAAATGAATAAATCATCAGCAAATAAAATTTTAAAATTTTTAGAAGAACCACAATCTTATATATTAGGTATATTATTAGCGTCAAATTCTAATGTCTACATTACAATCAAAAGTAGATGTCAAATTTTTAAAATCAATAATTCTGAAAAATCTAGTGAATATATGGAAATTTCAAAAGATATAATATATTTATTACAAAACTTAAATATTGAAAATGAATTAATTTTGAAAAAGAAATTAGCAATACTTGATCGAAAAGATTTAATAAATATTTTTGACAATTTAATTATTGAATTCAATGCGATGATTAGTAATCAAAGTACTAATATTAATAACATTATTTCAGTTTCAAAAACAATTTTAATTTTAGATAATATCTTGCGAATGTTAAAAAGTAATGTTAATATTGATTTAGTGTTAGACAAATTATGTATAGAGGTAAGTAAATAATATGAATATATGTGGAATAACTTTTAAAGATAAGGGAAAAATTTATTATTTTAATCAAAATGACATAGAATTAAACATTGATGACTATGTTGTTGTTGAAACCGAAAAAGGTGAACAATATGGAAAAGTTGTCTTATTTGATTATAAAAATGATTATAAAGGATTACGAAATATTATAAGAAAATCAACTACAGAAGATTATAATAAATATTTAAAAAACTTGTCAGATGCAAAAAATGCATTAAAAGAAATTAAAACAATGGCTAATCAATTAGGTTTAAAAATGCAGTTTATTGATTCTAAATATACTTTTGATCGAAACCAATTGTTATTTAATTTTATAGCAGATGAAAGAGTAGATTTTAGAGAGTTAGTTAAACAATTAGCGGCTAAATATAAAACTCGAATTGAATTGCATCAAATAGGGGTAAGAGACAAATCAAAAGAAATAGGAGGTATAGGACAATGTGGTATGACTTTATGTTGTTCTAGATTCTTAAATAATATTGATACTATTTCTATAAACATGGCAAAGAATCAAAACATTGCATTAAATCCAACTAAAATTAATGGCGCTTGTGGACGTTTGTTATGTTGTTTATCTTATGAAGATGAATTATATGCAGAATGCCGTAAAAATTTACCAAATGTTGGAGCTCAAATGAAATATGAAGACAAAACAGGTAGGGTTGTTTCAGTTGATATTTTAAACCAAAAATACAAGATAGATATAAATGGTGAAATCAAAGAAGTAACAATAAATGGTTGTAATGGTTGTAAAAAATCTAATAAAAATTAATAAAATATTTCCCGGGAAATATTTTTAGTCATAATTTTAATCAAAATTATAATAATAAATATGGGAGGTTATTGTGAAATTAATAGTTGGATTAGGGAATCATGGTAAAGAATATGAAAATACTCGCCATAATATCGGATTTAAAGTTTTAGATGATTATTTAAACGATGTTCATTGGAATAATAATAAATACGGTTTATATTATAAACAGTTAGATGTAGTTTTTGTTAAACCTAATACTTATATGAATTTATCTGGTGTTGCAGTTAGATATTTTTTGAAATATTATAAAATCGATATAACGAATTTATTGGTAATTCATGATGATATGGATATAAATTTAGGTAATTTTAAATTAAAAAAGGATGGTTCTTCTGGAGGACATAATGGTATAAATTCTATAATAGAAAACTTAAACTCAAACAAATTTTTAAGATTAAAAATTGGTATTTCAAGAGCATTATATCCTGATTCAGTTAATTATGTTTTAGGAAATTTTTCATTAAACGAATTAAATAAAATTCAAGAAAAAAGTCAAATAATAAATAATATTATTGATGATTTTATTTCTGATGATACTCCAGAAATATTAATGAACAAATATAATTAATATATGGAAAATGTTTTTAAATTATTTAAATATGATGGCATACAAAATATTTCAGGCTTAACTGAGGAATTAAATATATTATATATTTTTAATTATTATAAAACTAAAAATAAAAATATAATTATTTTGACTAGCTCATTATTTGAAGCTACCAAATATTTTGAAAAAATGAAAATATATACTGATAATGTATATTTTTTTCCGATGGATGAATTTTTAACTTCGGTTGCAATTGCTATATCACCTGAATTTAAAAATCAAAGATTAGATACGTTAAAAAGTATTAGTTCAAATAAACCGTCAATAATAGTCACCAATTTGATGGGATTTTTAAGATTTATACCGAATCAAGAAGTAATAAAAAAATCAATTTTAAAACTAGAAAAAAACAAACAAATAAATCGTAAAAGTTTAGAAGAAGTTTTAGATAAATTTGGATATAATAAAGTATCATTAGTTACAGTTACTGGAGAATATTCTGTGCGAGGTTATGTTATAGATATTTTCCCTTTTGATAGTGATAAACCATTACGGATTGAATTATTTGGGAATCAAATAGAGGATTTAAAGTATTTTGATGAAGAATCTCAATTGTCCATTAAATCTCTTAATGAAATAAAAATATTTCCTTATAAAGAAATACTAACTGAAAATATATCTTCTTTATATAATTTTTTAAATGAACCAGTAGTATTTAATATTGAAAAAGAACTTATTTCCAATTCTTATAAACAATTACAGCAAGAAATATTAGATTATGATAATAAATTAGAAGAAAAACCTCGAAAGTACATGTTTAATTTAGAGGAAATAAACATAAAGTGCGAATATAATATTAATAGTTTTAGTTCAGTTAAAAATAACTCTTTTATCTTAAATAGTAATGAAATAGAAAACTTTAGAGGAAATTTCCAATTATTAAAAGAATTTGTACTTTCTAAAATTTCAAAATATACCGTAATATTTTCATTATCAGAAAAAAGAATGATGAGAGAGATATCAGCTTTATTTTCAGATAATGTTAACATTGGTAGTATTAAAGAAAATAGTATCAATATTATTAATAAAAAGATAAATAAAGGATTTGTAGTCAATAATTATATATATATTGGTGAAAATGATATAGAACAGACAGAAACAACAATAAAATATAAAGTTCCTTTTAAAATTGGAAGAAAAATTAAATCTTTTTCTGATATCAAAAAAGGAGATTATGTTGTACATTCCAGTCATGGAATTGGAATTTATAATGGAATTGTATCATTAACAAAAAATAGCTTTAAAAAAGATTATATTCAAATAAACTATTTGGGTAATGATAAAGTATATATTCCTGTAGAAAAAATCAATAGTATTTATAAATATTCAGATCGAGACGGAATTAAGCCTAAAATTCATAAATTAAACTCTTCAGCGTGGGTAAAAACTAAGCTAGCTGTTAAAAATAAAATTAAAGATATATCACAAGATTTAATTAATTTATATGCAGAAAGAGCTAAAGCAGAAACTGTGGCTTACAAGTCATTTCCAGAAGAAATAACTTTTGCTAGTGGCTTTGAATATATTGAAACACCTGATCAATTAAAATCTGTAGAAGACATAAACAAAGATTTATCATCTCACATCCCTATGGACAGATTATTATGTGGAGATGTTGGTTTTGGTAAAACAGAAGTAGCATTTAGAGGTATTTTTAAGACTATCATAAATGGTTTTCAGGTAGCGTATTTATGTCCAACTACAATACTTTCTAAACAACAATATAATAATGCTCTAAAAAGATTCAAAGAATATGGCATTAATATAGCGCTTTTAAATAGGTTCACTTCTTTAAAAGAAACAGAAAAAATAATAAAAGAATTACAAAATGGAAAAATAGATTTAGTTTTTGGAACTCATAAATTACTAAATGATAAGATATCATATAAAAATTTAGGATTATTGATAATTGATGAGGAACAGCGTTTTGGAGTGACTCATAAAGAAAAAATTAAAAATATCAAAAAAAATGTCAATGTTTTAACGCTATCAGCAACTCCTATACCTAGAACTTTAAAAATGGCTATGTCGGGTTTAAAAGATTTGTCTATTATAGATACACCGCCAGAAGATAGATACCCAATTCAAACATATGTCATTGAAGAACAAAATTTATTAATAAAAGACGTTATATATAAAGAATTATCTAGAAAAGGACAAGTATATTTTTTATATAATAATGTAAGAGATATTGAGAATAAATGTAATCAATTAAAACAGTTAGTACCTGATGCGCGGATTGGATATGCGCACGGGCAAATGAATAAAACTGAACTTGAAAATATCATAGAAGATTTTATAGATTACAAATATGATGTATTAGTATGTTCAACTATTATTGAAACTGGAATAGATATATCAAATGTTAATACCTTAATAGTTATTAATGCTCAAAATTATGGATTAAGTCAGTTATATCAATTAAGAGGAAGAGTAGGAAGATTTACTGAATTAGGAAGCGGATACAAAATAGCATTAAGAGACTTATCTATAAGAGGGGCTGGAGATTTACTAGGAAGTGAACAAGCTGGATTTATAAATTCAGTTGGAATCGATTTATATACTCAAATGGTTAATGAAGTAATGAATGAAATAAAAGGCAAAAAAACTATTGATGAAGAGCAAGACGTTTCACTGATTGATGTAGATACCCATATCGGCGAAAATTATGTGTCAGATGAGAATATTCGTATCGAAATTCACAAATTAATTAATAAGATTAAAGATTTAAACTCTTTAAACAAAATCAAAAGCGAAATCGAAGATAGGTTCGGTAGAGTAGATGATAAAATGTTAATATATATGCATGAAGAATGGTTTGATAAATTAATAAATAAATTAGGCATTAAACAAATTAATCAAACTGAAAACTATATAGAAATATTTTTACCAATTGAATTATCTGAAAAAATAAATGGCGAAAAGTTATTTTTACAAACATATAATATAAATCCTAAATTTTTGATAAAATATAAGATGAAAAGGATTATTATTACTTTACCTATAAAAAATCAAGAAAAACATTATATATATTATTTAATAGATCTATTAAATATTATATATTCACAAATAGTATAAAAAAAACAATATCTGACACAATACTAAATAGTGGTGTATAAAATATGAATGAAAATGGATACATAAGAAAAATAGATGAACTCGGTAGAATAGTTATACCAAAAGAATTAAGACAAAGATTAAAAATACAAGATGGTGAAAATTTAATTATTAATTATGTAGATAAAAAAATAAACTTATCTAAATACTCTTATATAGGTAATAATCTAGAATATATTAAGACCATGGGAGATAAAATACATTTTTTAATGAATGTCGATATTATAATTACCGATGTAGAAAATATTATTTATAATAGTAATAATAATAAAAACCCAAAATTTGATAAAAAACTATTAGAATATATTAAAAATCGTGAAAGCACAACACTTACAAATTATAAAGTAAATGAAGATATTGATTTAATTGGTAAAATATATATAGAACCTATCATATCAAACTCATTAGGTATTGGTTTAGTTATATTTTCAACTAATAAAAAATTAGATTATACTAGAAATTTATGTAAATTAACTGCAGAAATGATTAGTTGTCATATTAATATAACTTGATTTAATATGTTTTTTATGTTAATATTTTTTTATTAAGCAATGAAAGAAAGAGTAATTATTAAAGTATTTAAGAGAATTTCTGGTTGGTGTAAAGAAGTATATGATAATAATGAACATGGTTCTGGAGTTTAAACGAATAGTTTCCGCGTTAAGGAATAAAGTGCATGTAATCATGAATTAAGGTGGTACCGCGCAATTATGCGTCCTTAGTTTATGGTTTTTTTATTTTAAAGGAGGATATAGATAAAATGAAAAAAAGTTTTTATATTACAACAGCGATTGATTATACTAGTCAAAAACCCCATATTGGTAATAATTACGAAAAAGTCTTAGCAGATGTTATAGCAAGATTTAAAAGGTTAGACGGCTATGATGTGTTATATCAAACTGGTACAGACGAACATGGACTTAAAGTCAAAGAAAAGGCTGCTGAAGCTAATAAGAGTCCTAAAGAATATGTCGATGAAGTTAGTAAAGAAATGCAAAATTTGCTTGATTTATTAAATGTTTCATACGATAAGTTTGTAAGAACAATAGATCCTATACATGAAAAAAAAGTACAAGAAATTTTTGAGTATTTATATAAAAAAGGAGATATTTATTTAGATAAATACGAGGGTTGGTATTGTACACCATGTGAATCATTCTTTTTAGAAAAAGATTTACTTGATGGGAAATGCCCTGATTGTAAAAGGGAAGTATCATATAATGAAGAAGATTCATATTTCTTTAGATTATCTAAATATGAAAACAAATTATTAGAACATATTGAAAACAATCCAGACTTTATAAAACCCGAATCGAAAAAAAGAGAAATGATTAACAATTTTTTAAAAGACGGTTTACAAGATTTATGCGTTTCAAGGAGTTCACTTGATTGGGGAATAAAGGTGAGTTTTGATCCTAAACATGTTATATATGTTTGGATAGACGCATTATCTAATTATATTACATTTATTGGTTATGATGTTAACGGTAATCATGAAGAAGAATTTAACAAATATTGGCCAGCTAATTACCATATTATCGGTAAAGATATTGTTAAATTTCATACGATATACTGGCCTATATTATTAATGGCTTTAAATATACCTTTGCCAAAAACTGTATATGGTCATCCATGGTTGACTATAAATGGTGGTAAAATAAGTAAGTCAGTAGGTAATGTTATATATGTTGATGAATTAGCTAAATATTTTGAAATAGATCAAATAAGATACTATTTATTACACGAAGTACCTTATCAAAATGATGGTACAATGAATTATGAGTTATTTATAGAAAAAATTAATAATGATTTAGTTAATACTTTAGGAAATTTAATCAGTAGAACTAATGCGATGATCATTAAATATTTTAACGGAATCGTTCCAGAAAGTTTAGAACCACAAGATATAGATATTCCACTACAAAATTATGCTACAGAATTAAAGGTAAATACTAGTAAATTAATTGATGAATGCAGAATTGCTGAGTCTTTAAACAATATTATAGAATTATTCAGAAAATGTAATAAATATATAGATGAAACCGAACCATGGGTTTTAGCTAAAGATGAAAAAAATATAAAAAGATTAGGAACTGTTTTGTATAATCTTATTGAATCAATTAGAATAGGTTCTGTGTTACTTAAAGCATATATTCCGGAAACAGCTGATATCATTTTAAATAAAATAAATTCTTTAAATAACGACTTTGATAGTATTAAAGAATTTGGTAATTATAAAACAGGAACTATAATTACTGATTCAAAACCACTATTTGAAAGAATAAATAAAGAAGAAAAATTAAAAGAATTAGATAAATAAAGGAGCCTAATATGTTTACTGATACACACTGTCATGTTTTAAAACAAGAATATGACAATTATGATGCAATATTAAAAGAATTAGCAACTAAAAATATTAAAAGAATAATAATAAATGGTTATAATTTAGATAGTAATAAAGAAGTGATAAATTTAGTAAATAAATATGATAATGTATACGGTTCATTAGGTATACATCCTAATTATATTGAAGAAATGAAAGATATAGACATAGAATTTATTAAACAAAACATTAACCACAATAAAATTATTGCTATAGGTGAAATAGGTTTAGATTACTATAGAAATACTCAAAATAAAGAAGAACAAAAGGATGTATTTAAAAGTCTGATGAAACTAGCAGAAATAGAAAATAAACCTGTAATTATTCACAACCGCAATGCAACTTATGATTTAATAAAGATATTAAAAGAATATAATGTTAAAGGGATAATTCATTGTTTTACTGGTAGTCTTGAAACAGCTAAAGAGTACATTAAATTGAATTATAAATTAGGAATTAATGGTATTTTAACATTTAAAAATTCTAATCTACCAAAAACAATATCTGCTCTTGATTTAAGCCATATATTGTTAGAAACAGATGCTCCCTACTTATCGCCAGAACCAAAACGAAATGAAAAGAATCAACCTGCTAATATCATATATACTGCTGAAAAATTAGCTAGTATATATAATATTGATTTAGATAAATTAGCTATAAAATTAGAAGATAATTTTCATGAAATTTTTGACATTTAAGAAGCCACATGCTAAAATATTAATTATATTGGAGATAAGATATGAAAAATATAAAATCAATAAAAATCGGTAAATATATAAAATTTCTAATATTATTAATAGCAATATCATTATGTCAACAAGTAACTTTAATGAAAGCTCAAACTAAAATAAAAAATAATAATTTAAATAAAACATTAGATTTACATGCAATGGCAATTAAATTAGAAGAAATTATTCATAATGATTTATATAGACCTATAGATACTTATAATGGAATATTAACTGGTTATGCAGCAGATTGTCCATTATGTGGAGGATTTCTATACTGTACTGGCCAAAATGTTTTAACTAATAGAGTAACTACTCATTATGATGATACATATGGTGAAGTTAGAATTGTAGCATCATCAAGAAATTTACCGTGTGGTTCAATAGTACAATTTAATTTACCAACGGTTTCAAGTGAAACTATAACGGCAATTGTGTTAGACAGAGGCGTAATAGGTACCGCGCTTGATTTACTAGTTGAAAATGAAGATTTCGCATATAATTATGTTGGTAAAAAACAAATTACTTATGATATATTAAGATTTGGAAAATAAAGATAACAAAATGTTATCTTTTTTGATAGAATACTAGTAGTGATGTAAATGAAAGAATTTAATTATAAAAAAAAATATGGTCAAAACTTTCTAGTAGATCAAAATATATTAAATAAAATTATTGATAACCTTACAATTAATTCAAATGATTTAATAATAGAAATTGGTCCTGGAAGTGGTAATTTAACTAAAAAATTATTGAAATTTGGTGCTAAAGTTTTAGCGTATGAAATTGATTTAGAAGTAAAAACTAAATTAGAAAAAATCAAAT
The DNA here is from genome assembly GCA_964439985.1 of uncultured Muribaculaceae bacterium. GTDB lineage: Bacteria > Bacillota_I > Bacilli_A > RF39 > UBA660 > DUUS01. Next base: position 20,726 of record CAYTQE010000002.1, read on the forward strand.
CAAATAATTTAAAAGTTATTTATAAAGATATATTAACAGTTAATATTAAAGATAATATTAAAGATTTAGACTACGAAAATATATATATTATTGGTAATTTACCTTATTATATTACCACTCCAATTATCGAAAAAATAACAAAAGAAAACCTTAATCCTAAAGAAATGTATTTTATGGTTCAAAAAGAAGTAGCTGATAGATTAACATCAAAACCGTGTTCAAAAAAATATGGATATATAACTGTATATTTAAATTATTATTATAAATTAGATAAATTATTTGATGTAAACAGAAAATCTTTTTATCCTATCCCCAATGTTGATAGTAGTATAATAAAATTAACATTGATAAATAAGTATAATAGTCAAAATGAAGAATTATTTTTCTTAATTATAAAAGAAGCTTTTATTCATAAAAGAAAGACTTTATTAAATAATTTAAAAAAATATGATCAATTAATAATAAAAGAAATATTAATAAAACATAATTATAGTTTACTAGCTAGATCAGAAGAGTTGCCAATAGAGTTTTTTATAGAACTTTCAAATGCTTTATAGCATTTTTTTTTATTAAAATCATATACTTCAACAGGTGAGCTCATGAAATTTAAAAAAGGAGATTTAGTAACTAGAGAAAGTTATAATCATGACACTGTATTTAAAATTTTAAATATTCGAGATGATATTTGTTATTTAAAAGGAGTTAATGTTAGATTATATGCAGATAGCGATATAAAAGATTTAAAATTATATGAGGATAAAACTAGTATCGATGACTTTGAAAATGTTGCAGAAGAAATAGAAAGCTTAGATCGGAATGAATATTTTTTTATGCCAGCAAAAATATTACATTTTGATGGAGATGCTGATTATTTACAAAGGTGTTTAAATTTTTATAAAAAACTTAATATAAAAGCCGTTGGAAAAGTTATTAAAGAAGAATTATTACCTCAAAAAATATATAAATATTTAAACGATTATTTACCAGATGTAATAATTATAACCGGTCATGATGCATATTATCGTAAAAATGGTGATCCTGGCAACCTAAATAATTACAAAAATTCAAAATACTTTTGTGAATCTATTAAAATAGCGCGAAAATATGAAAAAAGCCATGATAAATTAATAATAATTGCTGGAGCTTGTCAAAGTGACTATGAAGAACTTATAAAAGCTGGAGCTAATTATGCATCAAGTCCAAAAAGAGTAAATATTCATGCGTTAGATCCAGCGATAATAGCATCTACTGTTGCTCTAACAGAAAAAAACACACCAATAGATTTAATTAATACTTTAGGAAAAACCAAATATGGATCTGATGGTATGGGTGGAATAAAAGGAACGGGGTTAATGTATGTGGGGTATCCAAGATGATTGAAACTATAAAAAATGATATATATAATTACTTAAACAAAGAAGTTAAAGTAGTAGCAAAAGAAAATCGTAATCGTAATGAAATATTTTATGGAAATATTGTAGAAATATATTCTCATGTTTTTATTGTTAGTAATGGTCAAGAAAAAAAGAGTTATTCATACTCAGATATCTTAGCAAATGATATTCAAATCACGTTTTTATAGAAAAAAGTTGCATTTTTTGACATAATGCTTTAAACTTATGTTAAGTGAAAACTTAGAAGGAGTGTATGTTATGGAAATCACATCTGTAAGCGTCCGCAAAGTTGAAAAAGAAGGTTCACGTATGAAAGGCATCGCTTCAGTATTATTAGATGATGCATTCGCTGTACACGATATAAGAATTATCGAAGGAGACAATGGATTATTTATTGCTATGCCTAGTAGAAAAACAGCTACTGGCGGATATAGAGATATAGCTCATCCGATAAATCCCGATGTTCGTAAACAATTTGAAGATTCAATAATTGAAGAATTTAAAAAGGCTGAATAATTCGCATATTGCGAATTTTTTAATGCATTTTTTTTGAAAATAAGCATATATTTTTCTAGGAGGAAGAAATGGATAAAATGATTGAAGTACCAGCCTTTACCCATATAGTAAAAATAAACGATCGAAAAAACATCGTAATTAGCGGTATTAAAAAAATAATTAGTTTTGATGACAAAGAATTTTATTTAGAATCCAGTATGGGAATTATTATAATAAAAGGTAGCACGCTAGAAATGATTAAACTAGATACAGTAGAAGGAAATGTATCTATTAAAGGTAAAATAGATAGTTTTACTTATACAGATATAGCAAATAAAGATAATTCTATAATTAGTAAACTCTTTAAATGATTCAACTTCTTCTTTTATTAATATCATTTAGTTATGGGTTAATTACAGGATTTATATACTTTTTTATAAATAATATTATTAAAAATAAAAGTTTATATTATAATTTTTTGATTTTAACATATTTTATAATCATTACATTAGGTTATATAATATTGTTTTTTATATTATATAATGGACAAATTCATTTATATTTAAAATTAATTTTAATATTGGGTTTCATTTTCTCTGATAAAGTGTCAAATTTATGTAAAAAGTTATATAAACAGGTTTTCAAAAATTAATATAAAAATAATTAGTGTTATAATTACCATACGGGAGTGTTGCATCATTATGAAAATCACTAAAAAAGATAAACGCAGATTATTTTGTTGGTCTTTACTTATTTTGATTATAAGTTCTTATTTATGCGTATTTGGATATAAATATTGGTCACAAATCCTAGATAATTATCAAATTCAAGAAGAATTAGAAATATTATATGAAAATCTTCTTTCTGATGAAAAAAAGCTTAATAGTGAAGCTGCCAAACTTCAAGATCCTGATTATGTAGCAAAATTCGCTAGAGAAAAATATATGTATTCTAAAGAGGGAGAAATAATCATTAGAATAACTGAATAATTGAAATTTTAACCAAAATGTGTTAAAATTTTTTTATGGGGCCGTTATTGGTTTCGACAGAATAATAAATATATTGTTTGCAAATGGTTGCTGAACCTAAACAGCACAAAATTTAAAATAACTGACAAAGTGAATTTTAACCCAGCTCTATCATACGCTTAATAGCGTAAGAGCACCGTTATATAACTAGGCTCACAAAGTAATATAATGGTTTATAATAGTGAGATATATTTACAAAGAGCTTTGATTTGTAAAAGAACTTTAAAAGCTTAGCTAATGTTTTTTTGATAGATTTTAATACATTAGTGAAATAACAACCTATCTAAATTTGTAGATGGCAATATTTTTATATTTTGGACAGCAGTTCAAATCTGCTCGGCTCCACCATTTTATATAAAATGTCTTTTTTTTTGACAAAAAAAAATATATAGAGAAAAACAATTGATTATTTTGATAATAAAAGTTAAAATATTATAAAGGAGGTAAAAGAATGAATAGTAAATTAAAAGGATGGATTTTCGGTTTAGTATTAATATTAATATTAATGATTCCAATCATTTCGGATTATTATAAAAATAAAGATATAGAGGTTATTAGTTATAATGATTATACAGATTTAATAACACAAAATGAATTTGCTTTAATTTATTTAGGTAATCCTGAAGATGAGGAATATACTGATATTAAAGAATCTTTAATAAAGATGCGTAATGATTTTGAAATTACAGTTAAAACTTTAAATACAAATAAAATAACTGAAATGGAAAAAGCTGACTTACTTAATTTAGAACCAAAAATAGAGTTTGATCAAGGTTATGCATTTATTAAAGAATCAAAAGTTGCTCATATTGAAGAAGGAACTCTTACTAATGAGAAGTTAGAAACTTTAATCAATAAATATTATAATAATATAATTCCAGAAGATGAAATTTCTTATAAAGTAGCAGCAGATTATAAAGATTATAAAAAAGCTGTAGATGGAAAGAAAGTAATAATGACTGTATTAGGACGAGATTCTTGTCCAGCTTGTAATTATTACAAACCAATATATAATGAAGTAGCATCTGAACACGACATTGATATTTATTACTTTGATTCAGATTCTTATGATCAAGATGAATATAAAAAAGTATTAAATTCAGGACTAAAAATTCCAAAAGAATGTAGTCAAACTGGAAAAGAAGTTTCTTTATCAGAACTAGATGCAGTACCGCTTACACTTTTTACTAAAAATGGTAAAGTTATTAGCTGTATTAGTGGAGCTGAAAACAAAGACGGTTTAGTTGCAAAATTAAAAACAGTCGGCATGATTAAATAGAAAGGATATAATATGACTTCTACATATCAAAAAGTTAAAGAATTTAAAAACAGATATCCTTGGACTGTTACATGGTTTAGATTAAAAAAACACTCTAAATTATTGGACAAGTACCTACATTCTAGCGAAAAAGTATTATATGCTTTTGCAGGTCAGAATGATGATATTCCAAGTAGTTTTTTCAATACTGCTGTAATAGGGATAACAAATGAACGAATAATAATAGCTCAAGATCGTTTAATAGTTGGTTATGACCTTTCTTTTGTCACACCAGATTTATATAATGATTTAAAAGTTAATGCTGGATTGTTTTGGGGAACCATTACTATAGATACAGTAAAAGAATTAATTCATGTTTCTAAGTTATCTAATAAAGCATTACCAGAAATTCAAAAAGAAATATCAACTTATATGATAGAAGCTAAAAAAAAGTATCCTAAAAAAGATCATACAAATACAGAGAATTCTTAAATGAATTCTTTTTTCTTTATATCAATATCAAATTTTTATCTAAAGATACTTGTATGTCAAATAAGTGTCTGATATTATATTTATAAGGAGTACTTATGAAAAAAATAAATATCTTTATTTCAATTCTTTTAATAACATTTATATTATTTTTGTATATATTATATACACCAAAAGATTATAAATTGAATTATAGTCATAATGATTATGTAATAACTGAAAGTTACAATACTAAAAATAATATATATAATATAATTATAAAATACAAAAACTTGAACTTTCCAGTGACTATAAATAGCAAATATAATATAAAAAGAAAAATTGTAGATAATATTGAATTATTTGAAAATAATAATGAAATATGTTTGACTATCTCAGTCCAAAACAAAGAATATCCAGTTTGTTATGAAAATGATCAACTAAAAGATTTTAGATTGCTTTCAGAAGATGTTTTAAATTATTATCAACTTTTAATTGAAGAATATTCACAAAATATTATTAAAACTTTTAAAAATATTAATATATACAATTTTATTAATAAAAAATATTTCATATGGAACTATAAAGGATATGATTTTATCTCTAGAAATCAAAATAAAACAATAAAACTGTTAGAATCTGATGATTATAACAATTCATCAGTATATAGAAATGACAAATATATAATTATTCCAGATTATGATGAAAAATATTACTTTACTAAATTATTAATTATTGATGTGGAAAAATTAGAAAGTTTCACATTCGATTTAGGATACGAAATATCTTATTCCTCATATTATTTAGGAGAAGTAAAAAACAACATATATCTAGTAGATAAAAAGAATAAAAAACAATACAAAATAAATATAAAAAATGAAATCATAGAAGTTACTGGTACTGAAAAATCACCAGGAATAATTTATACTAATGGTAAATTTGAAAACATCTCATTAAACAAATTAGTTAATAAACAATATTCATTTCCTAAAAAAACAACATACGATTATCAAATAATCGATAATAATTTATATTTAATTATTGAAGAGAATAAAATCTTATTATCTAATCATATTATAAAAGAACTTATTTATCATGATGATGATGAAATATATTACTTAGTAAACGATATGTTATATATGTATTCTTTTAAAACAGGAGAAGTTAAATTGTTAGAAAATTCTGAGTGGAATTTTAACTATGATAATAAAATATTTATATTTGATTAGCAAATAATAGAAACATGAATATCTTATTATAGGTGATTCTATGGTAAAAAAAGAGTATGAAACTATAATGCCAGTTAATTATTTTGATTCATATTTTATAGAAAAAAATAATAGTTTATTTTCATTAGCACAAGAAAAAAATATAAATCCAAATTTATTAGCAGCCTTAAATGGTCTTGATCCAACAGATTATGTATATAAGGGCCAAAGTATAATGATACCTAAAAATAACTATTCCTACTACATTACTAAAGAAAGTGATACATTAAAAATTGTTTCAGAAATTTTCAACAATTCAACTAATAATATAATCAAAGAAAACCCAACAATATATTTAAAAGAAGGTCAGTTAATAGTTAGTAAATCTAAATAAGAAAAAATATATTTTCTTATTTTTTATGCTATAATGTATTAGAATAAGGGTGATTAGCTATGGTATTAAAAAAACCGTATGCATTTTTAATTAAAAATTTTAAAATTATACATATTATTTTATCTGTATTAATTATTAGTATTCTAGTAATGTTTGGTAGTATAAATAGTTTTTTCTTAGAATATGTTCGAGGAAATGTTCTTGAAACCCTTGGATTAGCTACTACTTATATTAATCCATTAATATATTTAAATATATTTATTGTGATAACATTCTCATTATTTATGTTTTTGTTAATGAAAAATAAAGAAAAACCAACCACATTTTATATAATGCTTTTTATTTATTATATATTATTATTAATTATGGTTTTCATAGCTTTAAGAGTTATGAACTCAATAGCAGAATCCTCATTAACTCAACAAAGTTCTAGAGCTTATCGGGATATATTTTTAATTATATCCGCGCCTCAATACTATTTTTTAATTATAAGTATTATAAGGGGAATAGGATTTGATGTTAAAAAATTCAATTTTAATAAAGATTTAGAAGAACTAGAAATTAAAAGTGAAGATAATGAAGAATTTGAATTTGTATTAGGAACTAATACTTATAAATACAAACGAAAATTAAGAAGATCTATTAGAGAATTTAAATATTATATTTTAGAAAATAAACTAATTTTCACAATAATTTCATCAATAGTCATAATAGGGATATCAATATTTATGATTACTAACACAACCGTTATAAATCGAATTTATAAAGTTGGTAACACAGCAAATATTGGAAGCTTACAATACACGTTATTATCAGCATACGAAACTAAATATGATTATAATGGAAATGAAATAAGCAAAGGTAAAAAATATATTATTTTAGAGATAATAATCGATAATAAAACAAATAGAGCCCAAACTTTAAATAACACATCAATATATTTAAAAGCAGAGAATGAATCTATATACAATATGCCAACTCTTAGGGATTATTTTATAGATTTTGGAAAAACATACACAAATAATCCAATTCCAGAAAACAGCAATAATAAATATATCCTAGTTTTTGAAATTGACGATGATAAAAATATAAATAATTATTATTTAAATATTTTAAATAATATAAACATAGAGGATGGAATTACAGAATACAATTACACAAAGTTTAAAATAAAAACTGAAAAAATAGATAAAAAATTAGCTTTAGTAGAAAGAAAAATCAATGAAATTATGTATTTAGGAGATAATATATTTGATCAATCTAATGTTGTTTTTAAATCAGCAGAAATTAAAAATAATTATGAATATAAATATGAATCATGTTTAGAAGATAAATGCTCTGAATATTATAATGTAGTTGCACCTGATAATCCCGCAAATGATTCATTAATTATTTTAAATTATAAATTAGATATAAATACTGAAATAGGTTTAAAAGAAACAATAACCAATAATGAATTATTTTTTGATAAATTTTTAAAAATAGAATATAAATATAATAAAAAAAATGTTGTTAGAAATATCAATGCAAAAACTTATCCTGATTTAGATAATATTGTATTTATAGAAGTGCCAAAATCAGCTTTAAAGTCAGACTTGTTAAATATTGTGATTAGCACAAGAAATAATCGTTATTATCTTGATTTAACAAGCATATAATATTGAAAAGATTATGTATATTTGTTATAATCTTTTTACATGGGGCCTTAGCCAAGTGGTAAGGCAAGGGACTGCAACTCCCTCAGCACCGGTTCAAATCCGGTAGGCCCCTCCAATTAATTTTTACAAAATTTGTAGTTTAACATTTAACCACTATAAAACATAGTGGTTAAATTTTTAATACTATTTTGATAATATTGACTTAAAACTTATAAAAAAGTATAATTTAATAGTAAGGTGACTAACTATAAGAAGTCAAGCACAAATTTGAATAAAAATATTTAGTCA
>CAYTQE010000003.1:0-5636 GCA_964439985.1 uncultured Muribaculaceae bacterium
AGTTTATCATTTATTATAGTTTCATGCAATATTTAAAAGTCGGTTTTTGTTATAATGCTGATTTTTATTTGGAATTCCGTTTTTATAAAAAAAGCTGAAATAAGTCTGATTAGTCTGTAACTGAGATATAAAAACACGAACCCTTTAGTATTAAATACTACTTGGTTCGTGAGTTCTTGTAAACTGGAGCAAGCGACCAGAATCGAACTGGCATCTCGACCTTGGCAAGGTCATATAATAACCATTATACTACGCCTGCATGCATTTATATATTAACAAATAATTATTTAGATTTCAAGTAGGTAATTATCCTAAGATAATAATATCAATAATAAATGCAAAATAAAAATAATTATGCTACAATTATATAGATAAGAAAAGGGAAATATATGCAAGAAAAAATTAAAAGCTTTATAGATTCATTAATTCATTTTTTTAAATATAATAGACAATTTTGTTCATATGTTGTGCTTTCTTTATTGTGCTGTATTTTAATAAGATTTTATACATTAGGCGGGATAAATAATTTACAACCTTTATTTATAGATTTAGCTTTTATTTTAACTTTAGGTTCTTTTGGTTTTTTCTATAAACCTCAAAAACAATTTACTTATTATTTTATTTTAATGTTAATTTATACAGCTATGGGAGTAATAAACTCTATATATTATACTTTTTATAATTCTTTTGTATCATTTAGTTTACTGACTACTCTTGGTCAAGTAGGAGAAGTAGGAGATGCTGTTTTTGATAAAATAAAATTAATTCATTTTATTTATTTGTTATTTCCGATGATGTTTATAATTATTCACAAAAAATTAGCCAATCGAGACTATTTTAATTTTGTAGCTAAGTTTGAAAAAGGTGAGACTTTATTTGGTAAAACACTTATAACTGGTTTAATTATATTTGCTTTGTGTGTAACTACTTTATCTGCAACAGCTTTTAGTCGTTTATCTAAACAGTGGAATAGAGAATATATAGTTGGAACTTTTGGAATTATAACATATCAAACCAATGATTTGTTTAATACTTTAAAACCTAAAATAAATTCATGGTTTGGTTATGATATAGCGTATAAAAATTTTCAAGACTATTTCGAAGAAAATCGGATCGAAAAAAGTAATAATAAATACACAGGAATATATGAAGATAAAAATGTAATATTCGTTCATTTAGAAAGTGTTATGACATTTTTAGTGGACTTAAAAGTTAATGGTAATACAATTACTCCTAATTTAAACAAAATAGCTAAAGAAGGGTTGTATTTTACTAACTTTTATCCTCAAGTAGGAGTAGGTACGAGTAGTGATACTGAATTCACTTTAAATACTTCATTAATGCCAGTAACTACTGGAACAGCATTTGTTAATTATCATGATAGAACTTATGTAACAATTACAAATTTATTAAGAGAAAAAGGTTATTATACTTTTAGTACTCATGCTAATAAATCTAGTATGTGGGACCGAAATAAAATGCATCCAAGTTTAGGTTATATGGATTTTTATTCTAAAACTTCATTTGAAATAGATGAAGAAGTAGGATTAGGATTGTCAGATAAATCATTTTTTAGACAACTAATGCCAATTTTAAAAGGAATTGAAACTAATAATGAAAAGTATATGGGGACTATAATAACTTTATCTAATCATACTCCATTTAAAAATGATGAATTATTTACCCAAATTGATTTAAGAAATGGAGAACATAGTTATTTAGAAGATACTAAATTAGGAGATTATTTTCGTAGTAGTTATTATGCAGATGAGGCTTTAGGAGAGTTTTTATCTTATGTAAATGAAAGTCAATATTTTGATGATACTATTTTTGTTTTTTATGGTGATCATGATCCAAAACTTTCTTTAAAAAATTATCATGATTACTTTAATTATGATTTTGAGACTGGAGAAATCAAAACAGAAGAAGATGAAGATTATATCACTTATGATTATTATAATCATGAATTAAATAAAAGCACACCATTAATAATTTGGAGTAAAAACAATAAATTAGCTACGAAAGTAGATTATTATATGGGAATGATTGATGTAATGCCTACCATAGGTAATATGTTTAATATTTATAATCCATACGCTGTTGGACATGATATTTTTCAAATAAAAAACAATAATATAATAGTTTTTCCGAATGGTAACTATTTAACTCATAAATTATATTATAATAATTCTAAAGAAGAATATCGAGCAATTAGTTTAGATGAAACATTAAGTGAAGATTATTTAAAGACATGTAAAGAATATTCTGATACAATTATAGAGATATCAAATGGTATTATAATTCATAATTTAATTAAAGAAGACCAAAAGGAGAAATAATTAATGAAAAAAAGTTTAATAGTATTTGCTCTTATATTAAGTTTAATTTACTCTGTTGGTGGCATTTATTTTTATTTTATTGGTGATAAAAAACCTAAAAATAACCAAAATATTTCAGAAATATCTAACTATGGATATGTGTTAAAATCATCGGCTACTAGTCTAATGAAGGAAGAGTTCAACATTTTAAAAACTAATCTTGAAAGTGAAGAAATAAATGACCAAGATTATGCATCTAGTATTGCTAAGTTGTTTATAATAGATGTATACACTATGATCAACAAAGAAAATAAATATGATGTAGGCGGGACTGATTATGTAATGAGTACAGCTTTAGAAAATTATAAATTAAATATTACCGATACTATTTATAAATATATGGAAAATAATAGTGATAAAAAAAGAAAACAAAAATTACCTGAAGTAAGTTCTATAAATATTGAAGAAATCGAAGAAACAGAAATGAAAATAAAAGAAGATATATATAAAGGATATAAAATAAATCTAAACTGGAATTATGTTGAAGATTTAGATTACAATCAAGAAGCTGAAGTAATAGTTATTAAAGATAATCAAAAATATGTTATTGCTGAAAAAAAATAAGAAGCTGGTATGCTTCTTTTAATCTGCTCTATCTAAGTCCATAATTAAAATTCCTACATTAATTAGACTTGTTAGACCTACTAATGAGTAGATTACTCTTGGAATAATTGATTCGACTCCAAAAATAGCTTCAACTAAATTAAAGTCAAGAAGTCCAATTAAACCCCAAGTAATACCACCAATTATTGTAATGCTTAAGCATATTTTTTGTAGTAATGTCATACCTAACCTCTTTTCTTAATTTTAGTGTGAGTAATTATGAATAAAATATACATTTTAAAATATATTTTATTGTAGGAGGTTAGGATGAAAAAATATTTAGTATTATTTATATCATTAATATTTATAGTAACTGGTTGTGGTAAAAATGAAGGTGCTAATATAAAAGAAGACTTTGTTAAAAATTTAGAAAAAAGAAATTCATATTTAATTAAAGGAACAATGAATATGATAAGTAATGAAGACACTTTTTCTTATAATATAGTAGCAGCTAAAAGTAATGACTATTACCGTGTTAATTTAATTAATAATCATGAACAAGTTATATTAAAAAGTAATGAAGGAGTATATGTAGTTACACCTTCACTAAATAAGAGTTTTAAATTTCAATCAGAATGGCCAGATAATGGTTCTCAAGCATATTTATTAGATTCTCTAGTTAGTGATATTAAATCTGATACTACAAGCAAAGCTAAAAAAAGTGATAATGGTTATGTAATTACAGCTAAAGTAAATTATCCAAATAATGCAAATCTAGTTAGTGAAAAAATTTATGTTGATGATAAAGCTGAAATTCAAAAAGTAGAAGTACTTGATACTGAAGGAAATATTAAAATAACAGTTAATTTTACAAGTATAGATTATAAACCAACATTTAATAATGATTATTTTGAGTTAGAAAGCTTAATTGATGATGAATGTTGTGAGGAAGATGAAACTACTAGTAAAACGATTGATGATATAATATATCCACTATATTTACCAACAAATACTTATTTATCAGCAAAAGATACTATAACTACAAATAATGGTAATAGAGTAATATTAACTTTTACAGGAGAATCACCATTTACACTAATTGAAGAAGTATCTATGCCTAAATCAGAATTTGAAATTATACCAGTATATGGTGAACCACTAATGTTAAGTGATACTTACGGAGCTTTATCAGCAAATTCATTATATTGGACTAGTAATAATGTTGATTTTTATTTATCTAGTGAAAAATTATCAAGTACTGAATTATTAACAATAGCTGAAAGTATATCTAATGGTTCTCTAGTAGTATCTAGCGATAAATAATCCTTCATCTATATTACAAACCTGCAAATGCAGGTTTTTTTATTTTATTAAACGATGTAAGACTTTAAAAGAATATATTAACAAAATTTATAAAAACTACTAGAAAGTATGATAAAATGTATATAATATTTATCGATGAAAAACTCACAAATTTAATTATTTTAATAAATATATATAAGGAGAATATAAAAATGACTATAGAAAAGCTAAAAAAAGAATTATTAAGTCAAAAAAACTCAAATTTTAAAGGAAACATTTACCATTACTCACAAATAAAGTTTTCATATAACTCAAATAAAATTGAGGGAAGCAGATTAACAGAAGAACAAACTGAAGCTATATTTGATACAGATTCTTTTATATCTAAAAATGAGGACTTAATTAAACTAGATGAATTAACTGAATCAAAAAATCACTTTAAACTATTTGATTATATGTTAGATAATATAGATAAACCCTTATCTAAAAAAATGATTATAGAGATGAATGTAATTTTAAAAAGAAATACAAGTGATGAAGATAATCCTAGATATAATGTTGGAGAATTTAAAGTAGTGCCTAATATAATAGGGATGGTTAATGTTATTAAGACATCAAAACCAAAAGATGTTGATCGCGATATTGATAAATTATTAAATGACTATAACATAAAGACTAATATAGCTATTGCAGATATAATTCACTTTCATGTTAGATTTGAACGCATTCATCCATTTGGGGATGGTAATGGTAGAGTTGGCCGAATGATTATGTTTAAAGAATGCCTGAAAAATAATATTATGCCATTTATAATTTTAGATAATGATAAACCTTATTATCTTAGAGGTTTAAAAGAATATGATAATGAGAAGGGATTTTTAACAGATACATGCTTAAAAGCTCAAGATGTCTATTCAGATATGTGTACTGAATTATTAAATTTTGAAATAAACTAAGATAATTATAACTACAGTAAATTATCAAAATAATACAAATATAATTAGTGAGAAAACTTAATTTGATAAAACAGTAGAAATATAAAAAAGTAGTAGTGTTTGATACTGAATGAAATATTACAAACCTGTAAATGCAGGTTTTTATATTGTCTTAGCAATCATATGTGAGAAAAACCTTGTCATATCAATGATATCTGATATAATATGGGTGTCGAAATGGGGGATTGTTATGACAAAGAATAAACAAAATATAGAAAGTAAAAAAACTGGTTATCCACATATAGATAAACCGTGGATGAAGTATTATGGGGATATCTCATATATTCCTTTTAATCATAATACTAATATTGCCGAGTATATTAAATTAAAAAACTTAAATAATGGTAGTAATATTGCTGAATCACACCAAGGTAAGAAAATTACATATGATGAATTATTTGAAAAAGTAGATAATGCA
>CAYTQE010000003.1:5646-13528 GCA_964439985.1 uncultured Muribaculaceae bacterium
CTTAACTGGATTAGGTGTTAAAAAACATGATAGGATTATGAATCTTGTACCCAATATACCAGAAAGTGGTCAAATTTGGCTTGGAGCTTCACAAATAGGGGCTGTATCAGATTTTATTGATCCTAGACCAGATAGTATGGATTTACAAGCAAACGCTCAAAAAGTTTTAGAATTAATTAAATTTGAGAAAGCAAATCACATAGTTGCATTAGATAAATGTTATTTAGCTATGCTAAAACCAATTGAAAATGAATTAAAAGAACTTGGTATTGAAAAAATTGTAACTTTATCAGCATTAGATTCCATGAATATTCCTGGAATAATATCTTATTTAATGGATGTAATAAATTATAGTAAATTAAAAAATAAAAATCATACTATTAAAAAATTAAAATCATATCAAGTATTACTTCAAAAAATTAAATCGATTCAATTAGAAAATCAAATATATGATCAATCAGTAAAAAAATCACCATTAGAAGTTGTTAAATATAGTGACTTATTAAAAGATATATCTAGTATTAAATTTGATTCTGTATTTGAAGGAGATTTACTAAATTATATAGGTCATACTTCAGGAACAAGTGGATCTAGACCAAAACCAATTACCTTAAGTAATGCGAATCAAATATCTGGTACTGAACAATTATTTATGGCTGATGCTAATTTTGAAATAAATGATAGAGTACTACATGTTTTACCGTTTTTTTCACCATTAGGTGCTGATAATAATTATATTTTAAATTTAGCAAGTGGAGCTCATAATATTTCCATACCTGAATTTGAAATAAATGAATTTGGATATTTAATAAAAAAATATAAACCTAATGTTATACTAGGTCCACCATCTTGGATAGCAGCATTACCTGATTCAAAATATTTAGATGACTTGGATTTATCTTGTATTACAAGAATAATATATGGCGGAGATTCAATTACTGCCTATGATGAAGAAAGAGTAAATAACTGGCTGAAGAAACACGGAAGTGAAGCTGTTTTAGAAAAAGGTCATGGAATGAGCGAATATTGTGGTTGTGGTTCTTTTGCTCAAAAGTCATGGAATGAACCAAATACTATGGGCATACCTTTACCAGAAACTATTTATTCAATAGTAGATCCTAATGTCGAAGAAAAGTTAGTACCATTAAAATTTGAAGATGATATGGAAACATTAACTGGAGAATTAGCTGTATCTTCACCAGCAGTAACAAATGGAAAACTTGATGAACATATTATAGTTCCTCATTATGAATTAGATGGAGACAGTTATATTCGTACTAGAGATTTAGTTAAAATGGATAAAAACGGAGTTTTTAGTTTTGATTCAAGAAAAGATAATTCATTTACTCGATTTGATGGTTATAAAGTAAAGCCTTATGAAATAGAAGATATTATTTTAAAAAATGAAAAAATTAAATATTGTCGTATTGTTCAATATTTTGATAAAAAACAAAGAGGTTTAATGCCTATTGCTCATATTGTTTTAGATGATGGAATATTTTTATCACAAAATGAAATGCTAGAACTAATAGAAGAGATAGTTTATAAACAAATTATTGCCAATCCAGATATGAGTTCAAGACAAATCCCATCTAGATTCAAAATTCGTGAAAAATTACCACTTACTAAAAATAGTAAGATAAACATTAATGAATTAATAAAAGAAGGAATAGATGGAAGTGAAATTACTGTTGAAGTTGAAGAAACAAATTTAGCTGTAGGTGAAATAAAAATATATTTCTCAAACGAACCAAAAAGTGATATAATATTAAATAAGAGAATATAAATTTGGTGGTGTGATCCTATGCAAAGTACACAAGGATTTTTAATAGTAAATCTTTATGCATTATTACTAATAATTTCTGTCAGTATTGTATTTTTTAAAAAAGCAAGACAAAAGAAGACAGAAGATAATACTTATTCTAAATTATTAATAACATCAATCCTTGTTAATATTAGTGGAATTGTATTAGGATTAATAGTATCAAGTAATTTAAATTCAAACGAATTATTATTAATTATATTTAATAAAATATATTTGGCTTGCTTATTATTTTGGATAGCACTTTTAACTTTTTATGCAATTTATATTTCATTTATAACTGAAGAGAAAACTAAAAAAATTGAAAAATTGATCAAGTATTTTACTATATTTAGTATAATATTAATATTTATTTTACCAATGAATATAGATATTAAGTCAAATCAAGCAATTGCAGATGGTCCAGCTATTTTATATACATATATTTTATTTGGAATTGGTTTTATAACTCAAATGGTATGTTTATTATCTGATTTTAAAAATTTAATCAATAAAAAATATATTCCTATATATTTACTAGCGTTCTTAGGTATTATTATCTTGATAATTCAAATGCTTTATCCTCATTTAAACTATTTAATAAATCCAACCTTAATTTTTATTATTATAATAATGTATCACACAATCGAAAATCCTGATATTAAAATGGTTAATGAACTTAATTTAGCTAAAAATCGAGCAGAAAAAGCCAATAATTCAAAAACAGAATTTTTATCAAGTATGAGTCATGAAATCAGGACTCCACTTAATGCAATAGTCGGCTTTTCGCAAGTTCTGTTAAATAAAAATTTACCAGAAGATTCAAAAGAAGAGATAAAAGATATAATTTCTGCTTCTGAAATTTTATTAGGTATAGTTAATGGGATATTAGATATTTCTAAAATTGAAGCAAATAAATTAGAAATAATAAATAATGAATATAGTACTCAGAAAGTATTATCCGAACTAATCGCGCTAACTAAAGCCCGAATGGGAGAAAAATCTCTTGATTTTAGGACCCATTTTGATTCGGCGCTTCCTGAATATTTATATGGAGATTCATCACGCATTAAACAAATTATTTTAAATTTATTAACTAATTCTGTTAAATACACCAAAGAAGGTTATCTTGATTTTAAAATAAATACAGTTATAAAAGGTGATGTATGTAGATTAATAATTTCAGTGGAAGATTCAGGTGTTGGAATAAAAGCTGAAAATATAAACAAATTATTTAAAAAATTTGAAAGATTAAATGAAGGTGGTAGTACCTCAATAGAAGGAACAGGCTTAGGCCTTGCTATTACCCAAAAATTAGTTGAGCTAATGGGTGGTAAAATTTTTGTTCAAAGTGTATTTGGGCAAGGATCTAAATTCACTGTTATAATAGATCAACAAATTATTAATAAAACTTATGTTGAAGAACCAATTATTGATGACACACAATTAATTAAAAACTTTGATTTTTCCGATAAAATAATCTTAGTTGTAGATGATAATAATTTAAATTTAAAAGTAGCAGATAGACTACTTACTTCTTACGGAATCCAGGTAGAGACCATAGATAATGGTTTTGATTTAATAGAAAAAATAAAAGCTGGAGAAAATTATGACTTGATATTGCTCGATGATATGATGCCAAAAATGAGTGGCACAGCAGCCCTCAAGAACTTAAGAGATTTACCTAACTATAAAATTCCAACCATAGCATTAACAGCTAACGCTATTGAAGGTATGAGAGAAAAGTATATTTCTGAAGGTTTTGATGACTATTTGGCTAAACCAATCGATAAATCAGAATTAAATAGAGTCATAATTAAATATTTATATAATAATTAAAGTAAGAGGAGAAATTTAAAATGAAAAATAAAAATTTATTAATTCAAAATGGTGTAGATGTAGATAAGAGTTTAGAGTTATTTGGTGATATGTCTATGTACGATGAATCTTTAGGAGATTTTATCGCTGAAATAGGTAATAAACTATATAAAATTGGTCACTTTAAGGAAATGGGAGATATGCCTAATTATGCTATATTAACTCATTCTTTAAAAACTGATGCTAAATATTTCGGTTTTGTTAAATTAGCTGAGCTTTCTTATGCTCATGAATTACAAAGTAAAGAAAATAATGTAGTCTTTGTAAACGAAAACTATAACTCGCTTATGGAAGAAGCTAATAAAATAGTTGCTTTAGTTAAGCAGTATTTAACAAGTTCTGAAAAACCAATTATAATTAACTCTATACAAAATCAAGAACCAACCGAAAGTTGTAATGAAAATACTAATATTAATTCAATATTAGTAGTAGATGATTCAGATATTATTAAAAATTTTGTTAAAAAAATATTTATAAATAATTTTCATGTTTTAACAGCTAGTGATGGTAAAGAAGCAATTGATATTATAAATCAAAATTCAATTTATAATATCAAAGCAATTCTTCTTGATTTAAATATGCCAAATGTTGATGGATTTAAAGTTTTAGATTTCATGAAAGAACATAATTTATTTCAAAAAATTCCTGTATCTATTATTACAGGAAACGATAATAAAGAAATAGATTTAAATGCTTTTCAATACCCAATTATTGATATTTTAAAAAAGCCCTTCAGTGAAGAGGCTGTAAAAAATGTAGTTGACAAAACAATTCAAAAAACCCAATTATTTTAATTTATTAATAATTTTATAATTCAAAATGTCAATATTCGACAAATACAAATGATAATCGACGTAAATTGACAATTTATTTTCTGGTATATTGACACTTTTTATATTATAATATATTTAACGTGCAGTTATTAGAAGGGATAAAAATGGAAAAAGAAATACGCGTTTTTATGGTTGATGACAACCAAGAAGTTGTTAAAGCAGTAGAAGAGTATTTTCGCAGTCACGTTAGTATCAATATTATTGGAAAGGCTTATGATGGAGAAGAAGCACTTGAGAAATTAGTTAATCAAAAAGATGATTATGATTTAATAATTATAGATTTAATTATTCCTAAGCTTGATGGATTAAGTGTTTTAGAAGAATTAAAGAAACGAAACATTGACAAGAAAAGTATTATTATAACTGGTATGAACTCACTAGAAATAATAAAAAAATGTACTGAAATTGGTGTTAATTATTATATGTTAAAACCTTTTAGTTTTGAGTCTTTAGAAAATCATATTATTAATTCAGTAGAAAAAGTTGATAAAGAACTTATAATAAGCAATAAGGATCTAAAACAAGCTATTACTACTTTATTACATTCATTAGGGATACCATCACATATTAAAGGTTATATGTATATTAGAGATGGTATAGATTTAATGTATAATAAACCATCAATGATTGGAGCTATTACAAAAGAATTGTATCCAGAAATTGCAGATAAATATGATACAACTACTAGTAGAGTAGAAAGAGCAATAAGACATGCTATTGAAGTAAGTTGGTCAAGAGGTGATTATGACCTAATGGAAGAAATCTTTGGTCATTCTGTTGATTATGATCGAGCAAAACCAACCAATTCAGAGTTTATTGCTACCCTTGCTGATAAATTAAGATTAGAAAGATAACTGAATAGATTTTAAATAATATCCTCATTATAAACATATAGTTTGTAAGGAGGATTTTTTAATGGATAAATGTTATAACAAAGTAGTTACTAAAATATTAAAAGAAGCAGAAAATGAAATGATTGATTTACATCACCCTTATGTAGGAACAGAACATTTATTATTATCACTTCTTAAAAAAACAAAAATAAAAGAAATATGTTATAAATATAATTTAACATATACTAACTTCCGGACTTCATTATTAAATGTTGTTGGTATGGCTAGTAAAACTAGTGATATGATTTTATATACCCCTTTGCTCAAGCTAGTTATTGATAAAGCATACAACAAATCATATGATGAACATAAAGAAATGGATGAAATATATTTATTATCATCATTATTTAATGAAACTGATGGTATTGCTCTAAGAATCATTGATACTATGGGAATACCAGTAAAAAAAATAAATCAAGATTTAAATAAAGAAGTTTTTACTACTGATCTAGGAATAAATTTAAATGAAAAAGCCAATGATGATAAAATTTTATTACGAGAAAATGAAATAGAAGAAATCATGCAAGTATTACTAAGACGAAATAAAAATAACCCTCTTTTAATTGGTAAAGCTGGAGTAGGAAAAACCGCTATTGTTGAAGAACTTGCTAGATTAATAAAAAGCGGTAAAGTTCCAGAAAAATTAAAATCTAAACAAATTATTTTAATAAATACAGCTTCTTTAATAGCAGGAACAAAATACCGAGGAGAATTTGAAGAAAGAGTAAATAACTTAATTAAAGAAGTGATAAATCATCAAAATATAATTTTATTTATTGATGAAATCCATAATATTGTAAAAACAGGAGCATCAGATGGTTCAATAGATGCTGCAAATATATTAAAGCCATATTTAGCAAGAGGTGATATATCAATAATTGGCGCTACAACTATTTCAGAATATAATGAATATATTAAAAAAGATTCAGCTTTAACAAGAAGATTTGCCCCCATTAATATTAATGAACCAACTACTAATGATATGATAATTATTTTAAATCAAGTTAAAACAAATTATGAAAAACACTATAATTTAAAAATACCTAAAAAAATAATCAACTTTTTAATAAATAAATGTGATCAATATTTACCTAATTTATATAATCCAGATAAATGTATAGATATATTAGATACTACATGTTCAAAAATAACATTAAAAAATTATCAGAAAAATAATGAAAAAATAGTAGTAACCGAAGATGATATTTATCAAATAATATCCGCTAGAACAAATTTAAACAATTTAGATAATGAAAAACTAGAAACTATTAAAAATAAATTATTAGAAAAACATAATGAACAAATAGTTAAAAATATAATTAATATAATTAAAGATAATAAACCTAATAAACATATGATTTTAAATAGTGGAGAAAAAAATAAAAAAGAGGAAATTATAAAAACTATAGCTTCTTCATTAAATTTAAACTTAATAAATATAGATTGTAAAGATTATAATGATGAATATAGTTTAAATAAACTTTTAAATAATAATTATTTATATGATCAAATAAGTGAGTTTCCTTTTTCAATAATTATTTTTAATAATTATAATATGTCATGTCGAATTTTAAATAATTTAATTAACACAATGATTAATAATGGTTATATCTCTAATAATCAAAATGAAAAAATTGCTTTAAATAATACAATTATATTTCTTTTGGATAATGAAATAAAAAATCAAATAGGATTTAACGATAATAATAAACTTTTATTTATTAGATAAAAATGTTAAAATATCATTACGGAGGTAAATTATGAAAATATATAACACTTTAACTAAAAAAATAGAAGAGTTTGTTCCCAATGAAGAAGGTAAGGTTAAGTTTTATACATGTGGACCTACAGTTTATAGTGATGCTCATATTGGTAATATACGCAGTTATATAGGTCATGATATTTTAGATAAAACACTTAGATACATAGGTTATGATGTAACCAGAATTATGAATATAACTGATGTTGGACACTTAACAAGTGATTCTGATTATGGTGATGATAAGATGGTTGAAAGTGCAAAAAAAGAAAAGAAAAGTGTCATGGATATTGCTGGATATTATACTGATAGATTCTTTATTGATTTTGATTTAGTTAATAATAAAGTTCCAGAAATAGTATCTCAAGCTACTACCCATATAGATGTTTATATAGAAATGATTAGTTCATTAATTAATAAAGGATATGCATATCAATCGGGTGGGAATATTTATTTTGATACATCAAAATTAGCTAATTATTATCAGTTAACTAACCATAAAGAAGAAGATATGGTTGTTGGAGCTAGAGATGAAGTAGAAGAAGATGAAAATAAAAAAAATCAAGCAGATTTTGCCTTATGGTTTACTAAATCTAAATTTGATAATCAAGAATTAAAATGGGATTCACCTTGGGGAACTGGTTATCCAGGATGGCATATTGAATGTTCAGGAATATGTATTCATCATGGTGGTGAATATATTGATATTCACGGAGGC
>CAYTQE010000003.1:13538-28896 GCA_964439985.1 uncultured Muribaculaceae bacterium
TGGTGGAGTAGATAATATATTTCCTCATCATACAAATGAAATAGCTCAGAGTGAAGCTTACTTAGGACATAAGTGGTGTAACTACTGGTTTCATAATGAACACTTACTTGATGAAACAGGGAAGATGAGTAAAAGTGAAGGCGCTACTTTAACAATAAGAATGCTAAAAGAAAAAGGTTATGATCCACTTAGTTATCGATATATGTGTTTAAATAGTCATTATCGTAAACAACTGGTTTTTACTTTTGCTTCACTTAATAGTGCGGAAAATGCATATAAAAAATTAAAAAATAAAATTTCATTAATTCAAGATGAAGGTCTAATTGATGAAGATGCATTTGCTTTTTATAACAATAAATTTATTAGTCATTTAGAAGATGATTTAAATACTGCAAATGCGATAACTTTAATATATGATTTATTAAAAAATGATTTAATTAATGGTCATACTAAATTAGAATTAGTCAACAGTTTTGATAAAGTTCTAAGTTTAGATTTATTAAAAAAATCAGAAAAAAGAGAAGATCATGATACAATAATGTCACTAATAAAATCAAGAGATAACGCTAAAAAAAGAAAAGATTTTGAATTAGCTGATTCTATAAGAGATGATTTATTAGCAAAAGGAATTATATTAGTTGATACTAGAGAAGGTACAACTTATAAAGTAGCAGGAGATTAAGATGGAGAATTTAGGATTATATTTATTAATATTAATAATTCCATTACTAGCCCAAATATATGTCAGTGTTACATATAAAAAATATCTAAGTATAGATAGTAAAAGTAAAGCAACTGGTTATGATATAGCTAAGAAAATTCTTAATAATAATGATTTAAAAGATATGTATATAGTAGAAACTAAAGGAAAAATGAGTGATCACTATGATTCAGCTCGTAAAACAATAAGACTTTCAACAGAAGTATATAAAGAATCTAGTATTGCTTCTATTGCGATAGCTGCTCATGAAAGTGCTCATGCTATACAAGATAAAGAAGGGTATACTTTCATGAAAGTAAGAAGTTTAATTTTTCCGATTGTTAATATAGGGACAAAAATTGCTTACGCTATTTTATTTATAGGATTAATATTATCTTCACTAGATTTAATTTGGTTAGCTATTGCTTTTGTTTCATTAGGTTTAATTTTTCAATTAGTTACTTTACCAGTAGAATTTAATGCTAGTAGAAGAGCTAAAGAAGAAATAAGTAAATACAATATAGTTAGTGCAGAAGAACTAGAAGGTGTTAATAAAATGTTAAACGCTGCAGCTCTTACATATGTAGCTGGAGTACTGGCAAGTGCTTTAGAGATACTTAGATTGATATTAATATTTACAAGCGAAAATGATTAAAAAAAAGATTTTACATCTTTTTTTTTCTTTGGTGGTATAATAAACTATATAATAGAAAGAGGTTCTAATGGAAGAATTTTACAATCAAGATATCAACAAAGTATTAGAAATATTAAACACAACAGAAACAGGCTTAACTAATAAAGAAGCAAAAAACAGATTATTAAAGTATGGTAAAAATGAAATATCTAAACATAAAAAAAGAAACTTTTTTAAAATGATTATTTCTGAATTGAAAAATCCTATTTTAATTATATTATTAATCGCTAGTATTTTTTCTTTTTTTAGTCAAGATTATATTGAATGTATTGCAATATTATTAATTGTTGTTATAAATACTTTAATAGGAGCAATCCAAGAATGGAGAGCTTTGAAAACTACTGATGCATTAGCAGATTTAATAAAATATGAAAGTAAAGTTATTAGAGATAATGTTGAACAAATGATATATTCAACAGACTTAGTTATTGGTGATATTGTTTTATTAGAATCAGGTAATAAAATTGGTGCGGATTTAAGAATAATAGAAACCAACAATTTAACGATAGATGAGTCAGTATTAACTGGTGAAAGTGTAGGAGTAGTAAAAACTATAGATGTTATTAAAGAAAAAAAAGCTCTTGCCTCTCAAAATAATATGGCTTTTGCTGGAACCATTGTACTTAGTGGTAGAG
Organism: uncultured Muribaculaceae bacterium; assembly: GCA_964439985.1. Lineage (GTDB taxonomy): Bacteria > Bacillota_I > Bacilli_A > RF39 > UBA660 > DUUS01. Next base: position 15,568 of record CAYTQE010000003.1, read on the forward strand.
CTAAAGCTATTGTGGTTAAAACTGGAAATAATACAGAAGTAGGTAAAATAGCTGATACAGTTACCAATATGGAACAAACTCTTTCACCACTAACAATAAGAGTTAATAAATTATCTAAGCAAATATCGTTTTTAATAATTATTGTTGCTATATTATTAACATTTTTATTATATTGGAAGGATATTCCCGGAAAACAAATATTTATGTCAGTAATAGCACTTTCAGTTTCAGCAATGCCAGAAGGATTGCCTCTTGCTTTAACAATGGCTTTAACTGTTTCATCAAATAGAATGTCAAAAAATAATGTAATAGTCAAAAAGTTAAATTCAGTTGAAGCTTTAGGAAGTTGTACAGTAATAGCTAGTGATAAAACAGGAACTTTAACTTTAAATCAGCAAACAGCTAAAAAAATAGTGTTGCCATCTAGTGAAGAATTTCAAATTAGTGGTATTGGCTATAATGGTGATGGTAAAATTTATTATTCAGATTCCAAATCTAAAGAAATAAATGACATAGTATTACAAGGAGTTATAAATAATGAAGCAGAATTAAAATTAGAAAATGATAAGTATATATACTTTGGGGATACAATAGATGTAGCATTTTTAGCATTAGGTCTGAAAAACAAAACTAAATATAATTTTCAAGTTATTTCTGAAATACCATATGAATCAGCTAACAAATTCTCAGCAGCTTTTTATAAAGATAATAATAAAACCTATTGTACAATTAAAGGTTCACCAGAAAAAGTATTATCATTTTGTAACAAAATGACTATAAATAATAAAGAAATACCAATAAATAAAGAAGCATTAGAAAAACAAAATGAACTACTTGCAAGTCAAGGCTATAGAGTAATAGCTTTAGCAAAAAAAGAAATAAAAAAAATAGATTCTAATAAAAATATTACTGAAAAAAATATTCCAAAATTATCGTTTTCTGGTTTTGTTTGTTTTATTGATCCGATTAGAAAAGAAGCAGCTTCTTCAGTAGCTCAATGTGAACAAGCGGGAATAAAAGTAGTTATGATAACTGGTGACCATCCACTTACGGCTGCTAATATTGCAACTGAACTGGGTTTAATAAAAAACACTTCTGAGATTGCAAGTGGCGAAGATGTAGAAAAATATCTAGCATTAGGAAAACGAGAATTTGATAATTTTGTGAAAACAAAAAAGGTTTTTGCTAGAGTCACTCCTCTTGATAAATTAGCAATAGTAGAATCATATAAAAGACAGAATGAATTTATAGCTGTAACTGGCGATGGAGTAAATGATGCTCCTGCTATTAAAGCTGGTAACATAGGTATAGCAATGGGAAGTGGAACTGATGTAGCTAAAGACACTGCCGATATGATAATCTTAGATGATAATTTTAAATCAATTGTTGAAGGTGTTAAACATGGTCGTATAGCTTATAGTAATATTAGAAAAATTATTTATTTATTATTATCTTGTGGAGCAGCAGAGGTACTCTTTTTTGTTTTAGCAATCATGGCTGATTTACCTATCCCACTTGTAGCGATTCAAATATTATGGCTCAATGTAGTAACTGATGGATTTCAAGATATTGCTTTGTCTTTTGAAAATCATGAAGATGGAGTTTTAGAAGAAAAAGTAAGTAGTCCAGAAAAAACAATTTTCAATATGGATTTATTTTTTGAAGTTGCAGTATCAGGATTAATAATTGGTTTAATAGTTTATGCTTTTTGGGTATTTTTGATGCACAGAAATGTCGAACTTACTTTAGCAAGAACTTATGTTATGACTTTAATGGTATTTATGCAAAATATTCATGTTCTTAATTGCCGAAGTGAAAAAAGAAGTACATTCTCAATGCCACTTAATAATAAGTTTTTAATTTTCTCGATTGTAAGTGCTTTTATTTTACAAATAATAGTAATGGAAGTTGAAGTATTTGCTCAATTTTTACAAGTAACAAGTATTCCTTTTCCCCATTTATTAATTTTATTTTTAATGTCGTTACCTTTATTAATCATAATGGAAATATATAAAAAAATCATATACAAAAAGTAGTATTTTATTTACTACTTTTTAATTCAAATAAAACATCTCTTAATTGCATAGCTCTTTCAAAATCAAGTTCTTTAGCAGCTTTTTTCATTTCTCTTTCGATACTTAACATCATGTCTTTTGCTGCTTTTTTTGATAATTTTTCAGGAGATTCGTCATCGGTTATTTCATTAGATATTAAATCTCTTATCTCTTTAGTAATTGTTTTAGGAGTGATATTATGTTTTTTATTATAATCTTCTTGAATTTTTCTTCTTCTTTCAGTTTCTATTATAGCTTTATTCATAGCTTCGCTAATTTTATCAGCATACATTATGACATGGCCTTTTTCATTACGGGCTGCTCTTCCGATTGTTTGAATTAAACTTCTTTCACTACGTAAGAATCCTTGCTTATCAGCATCCATTATCGCAATTAAACTAACTTCAGGTATATCTAAACCCTCTCTTAGAAGATTTATTCCTACAATACAATCATACTTTCCTAATCTTAAATCTCTAATTATTTTTAATCGGTCAAAAGTTTTAACTTCACTATGTAAATACGCTACTTTCATATTTAAACTTTTTAAATAATTAGTTAATTCTTCAGCCATTCTAATAGTAAGGGTTGTAACTAATACTCTTTCATTTAATTTAATTTTTTCATTTATTTCATGAATTAAATCATCTATTTGGCCTTCTGTTTTTTTAACTTCTAGAGTGGGATCAAGTAATCCAGTGGGTCTAATAATACTTTCAACATATTTATTATCAACAAGTTCTAACTCATACTCACTAGGAGTAGCTGAAACATATATAACTTGATTTATTTTTTTATTAAATTCTTCAAATCTTAAGGGTCTGTTATCTAGAGCACTTGGTAATCTAAAACCATAATCAACAAGTGTTTGTTTACGAGCGCGATCTCCATTATACATTGCTCTTACTTGTGGAAGGGTGACATGGGACTCATCAATAACTAATAAATAATCATCACCAAAGAAATCCATTAAAGTACTAGGTGTTTCTCCTTCGTCGCGAAGTGCTAAATGTCTAGCATAGTTTTCAACTCCACTACAAAAACCTGTTTCTTTTAACATTTCAATATCGTATTTAACTCTTTCTCTTAACCTTTGTTCTTCAATTAATTTACCGTTTTCTTTAAAGTAATTTAATCTTTCTTCAGTTTCAGTTTCAATCCTGTTAATAGCTTCAGTCATTTTTTCATTACTAGTTACAAAGTGACTAGCTGGGTGAATACTAATATTTTTTATGCTTTGAATTATAGTTCCTGTTAAAATATCAAATTCACTAATTTTATCAATAAGGTTTCCAAATAATTCTACTCTAATACCATTTTTTCTTTCGCTAGCTGGGACAATATCAATAATATCACCATTAGCTCTAAAGGTTCCTCGGTGAAAATCTAACTGACTTCTTTCATATGTCATTGATACTAATCTATCAATGATTTCATTACGTTTGATTTTATCACCGACGGATAAAATTAACATATTGTTTTTATATTCTTCTGGTTCTCCTATACCGTAGATGCATGAAACTGATGCAACAACAATAACATCTTTATTATTAATTAAAGCACTTGTTGCTCCATGTCTTAGTTCATCTATTTCATCATTAATACTTGAATCTTTTTCAATATAAGTATCACTAGATGGAACATACGCCTCGGGTTGATAGTAGTCATAATAAGATACAAAATATTCAACTCTGTTTTCAGGAAATAATTCTTTAAATTCTGAATAAAGTTGTCCAGCTAAAGTTTTATTATGAGCTAATACTAAAGTTGGTTTATTAATTTCATTAATAACATTAGCAATTGTAAAAGTTTTTCCCGTTCCAGTTGCTCCTAGTAATACTTGATGTTTTTTTTCAGTATTAATGCCATCCACTAAATTTTTTATAGCAGTAGGCTGATCACCTGATGGTTTATATTCTGATTTTAATTTAAACATAGTATCCTCCTGTCAGTAGTATTATACACTAATAATTAATTTTATAATAATAAAAACAAGATTTAAATCTTATTTAATCTTGTTTAGTTGTTTTTTGATATTTTTAAATATTGGAATATTTCCTTTATAACTTTTAGGGTTAATAGGTGAAGGATGATAGATAGGAATAATTATTATTTCTTTATTTAAAATGTTTTTTTTAAATATTTTTCCAACAATATCTCCATACTTATTAAATTTTTCATCTAATAAAATACTGGTCGGATATGCTCCTAATGTTATGACTATTTGAGGATTTAAATAATAAATCTGTTTTTCTAAAAAATTTAAACAATTTTCAGATGCATTTTTTAAAAGTTTTCGATCAGGAATATAACACTTACATGCTTCAGTAAATGTTATATCATCTATGGTTAAATTTATTATTTTTAATAATTCATTTAATACTCTTGCAGTAGGTAATAATTTATTATCTTTATTATAAAAAGCTTTCCCAGTAGTAATCCATCCTTTTTTTGCAGGTGATTCACCTATAAATAAGATATCATTATTTTTACCAAAGGAAATAGTATTACTTGTTAGTTTTGTTAAACCTAAACATTTTTTACAATCTTGGATTTGACTTTCAATATTTACTAAGTTCATGATTTATTTTCTATATAGAAAGCATAGTATTCATCAAATGTAATATTTTCATTCTTAATTTTACTAGCAGTTTTTCTACCAACATATCTATAATGCCATGGTTCGTATGAATAGCCAGTTACATCTTCTTTATCATCAGGATATCTTAATATAAAACCAAAATTATAACAATTTTCTTTCATCCAAGTAAAACTCTCAGTTTCACCAAATTTATCATTTTCATCATAAAAATCAGCAACATCAATTGCATATCCAGTTTGATGTTCTGAATAGCCTGCTCTAGCAGCATATGCATCTGCTTTTCTAGTTCCATATAATGATTTTCTTGATTCCCAGACTTCTTTTTGAGAATTATAATCTCGGTATGAAGAATTTATTACGATTGTATAACCAGCATTTTTTGCTTCAGCTGCTAACTCTTTAAAAGCATTTATTACATCTTCATTTATTGAATTACCTTCATAAGCATACGATGGAGATATTTTAATAATATTATCTGGCTCATAATTTTCTTCTAAATAATGATATTTATTTACTAGCATTAACTCTTTATCTTCTAAGTTAGCTTTAACTGGTTCTTCATAATAATCACGGTCTCTATTTACATTAACCATTACTATCGCATTAGATATATTTTTAAGATCATTTTTTTCTATATAATTTAAATAACGCTCTATATTTTTATAGATAAAATATTTTTCAGATACTAATTTAACTATATTATTATCTTTTTCTTTTGTTAAAATATTATCTAATTCTTGACTATTTAAAAATTTGATTAAAGTTTTACTTTCATCTAAAGTATAATTAATTTCTAAAAGTTTATACTCATATGTTTGTTTATATAGATAATCTTTATAAAATTTTGTTCCACTAAATACGATTACTGTTAAAAATATTATTAATAGAAAACCGATTTTTATTGGTTTTTTTATTTTTCTTTTCTTAGCCATGATCTCACTTCCTAAGTTAATTATAACATAGTGAAAATGTTTATTTTAGATTAAAAACTCTGAAGTGTAAAGTATGATAATTATCTAAAAATATGCTATTATAATAGTAGGAGTATATATGAAAATAATAGAAGCTATTGAGAAAAGAAGAAGTATAAGAAAATATACTGATCAAAAAGTAAAAAAAGCAGATTTAGAAGAATTAATAAGATTAGCAACTTTAGCACCATCAGCTCATAATCGTCAGCCATGGAGGTTTTATATTGCTCTAGGTGATAAAAAGAAAAGAATAGTAGATATGATAAATAAATACTGTGAGAATACGGAAGATGTAATGTATAAGACAGTCTCATTTACTGCCAGTGTAATTGATAATGTGAGTTCTTTAATTATTGTGATGAAAGAAAAAGATGAAAAGTGGCATTATCTTGATATTCTAGGAATAGGAGCAGCAATTCAGAATATTAATCTGGGGGCTCTTGATTTTGGATTAGGTACACTTTGGATTAATCATACTGATTGTGTAAAAGATGAAATAGTAAATTATTTAGGTTTTGAAAATTTTGAATTGGTAAGTGTTATAGCAGTAGGTTATCCTGACCAAGATCCAAAACCAAGACCAAGAAAAAAGATCGAAGAAGTATTTTTCAATTAATAAATCTTTGACTTTAATGAGTTGTTATTATAAAATTATTTAAGAATAAAAAGGAGTAAGTTAAATGAAAAAAATATTAGTTTTTGGGCATAAAAAACCAGATACAGATTCAGTTACTGGTGCTATAGCACTTTCATATTTAAAAAACAAGATGGGATTAAATACCGAACCTAGGGTTTTAGGTGAAGTAAGTTCAGAAACTCAATTTGCATTAAAGAAATTTAATACTCCAGTTCCTAAATATTTAAATGATGTTAAAGTTCAGTTAAAAGATATTAAGTATAAAAAAGATTATTTTATTAATCAAAATGAATCTATATATCAAACATATAATTATATTAGTTCTAGAGGTATAACTGGAATACCTTTAGTTAATGAACAGAAGAAATTTCAGGGTTATGTTTCTTTAAAAGAAATAGCTAATGAATTAATTATTAGTTCATCTAATAAAATAAATAGTAGTTTTGAAAATATTGCTAAAACATTAAATTCAAGTTTTGTTTATAAATTTGATGATTTGATAGTAGGTGATGCTGTTGCGATAACGGTATCTTATAAAATGTTTGTTGATAACATTAAAGTTACTAACAATTCTATTATAATAGGTTGTAACAGAGCTCATGTTTTAGATCATGCTTTAAAAAACAAAGTTAAACTAGTAATATTAATGGATAGTTATAAATTAACAAAAGAAGAAATTGATTTAATCAACAAAAATAAAGTTAATGTGATAATTACTCCATATGATACTTTTAAAATTTCTAGGATTTTATGTTTAGCTAATCCAATAAAAACTATCAAAAGATCATCTTCAACTGTAACTTTTGAACCTTTTGATTATTTAACAGATTTTTTAGAAGTTAGTAATAAACTTAAACACACTAATTATCCGATAGTTAATGCTAGAGGGATATGTGAAGGTATGCTTAGAGTAATTGATACTAGTGATATAACTCGTACTGATGTAATATTAGTTGATCATAATGAACCATCTCAAAGTGTTGATGGTTTAAGCGAAGCTAATATAATAGAAATTGTTGATCACCATAATATAGGAAATATTTATACTAACACTCCAATTAATTTTCGTAATATGTCAGTTGGCTCTGTTAATACAATAATTTATTATCTATTTAATGAACAAAACCAAAAAATACCTAAAGCTATAGCGGGATTAATGTTAAGTGGAATAATTTCCGATACTTTACTTCTAGCTAGTCCTACTACAACTGAGTTAGATAAATTAGTAGCAACTGATTTAGCTCGTATAGCGGGAGTTAATTTACAAAAATATGGTATGGAACTTCTAAGCAGTGGTGTAAGTATCACTGGCATGAGTAAACAGGAAATTATTAATAAAGATTTTAAAAATTACTTAGCTGGAGAACATAGAATTGGTATTGCTCAAGTGTTTGCAACTTCATTTAATCAATATAAAAATGAAATAGAAGAATATATAAATAAATTAAATGAAATAAGTGAAACAAATAATTATAAAGTAGTATGTTTATTTGTAACTGATATATTTAATAATGACTCTTATCTTATATATAATGATAAATCTGAAAAATATTTAGAAGAAGCATTTAGTATAGATAAATTATCTCAAGGATATTTATTAGAAGGTGTTGTATCTAGAAAAAAACAAATGGTACCTTTAATATTGAATGTTATTGATAAATTATAAGGTGGTTATATGAAAAAATTAAAGATTTTTACTTCAATTGCTATTTTATTTCTAGTGGGAATAGCTGTAGTACTGGGTTATTTATTAACTAGTATTTCATATGAAAAATACGAAGAAGTAGCTACAGTTATAGAAAGAAGATCAGCAACTGAATTAGTCGTAGAGCTTGATGAAGAACCAGAACAAAAGATAAAAAACGAACTTATTGTATATTCAAATATTTTTGCTATAGGAGATAAAATTAATATAGAATATTCTAAAATAGGTTCTAAATATGTTGTAAATAGAGTATCTATTTTAGAATCAAATGAAAAAACCTATATAGCATCAAGAATAACTATTGATCCAACAATTATAAAATATCGCAATATAATAAGTGGTAAAATAGATAGAGAATTATCTAGTTCTTTAAATTCGATAATCGCGATGCCAGTAAAATTAAAAAATCAAGAATTTAATCTTATAGAACCAAAAGAATATTTTGAAATGTATTACTATAATATGAATATAAATTTTATTTTAGTACCTGAAAATACTGAAGCTAAAATTACCTTACTTAAAGATTTCAAAGTAGTTAGTTTAGAAAATATTGATGAAGATGTTATTACTAACTTAGAGTATAATTACATAAATAAGAGTATTACTTTTAAAGGTTTAGGTAAAGGAATATATTCACTTAAACTAAGTTTTGAAAATGGAGACATTATAAATTATATCTTTGTTTAGAGAAAAAAATTATTGTTTTAGATAAGTATGTATGTTAATATAATTATATAAGAAAGGTTGTGATTTTATGGAGTGGTGGCATATTTTGTTGATAGTAGTTGTCTTATTAATTTTGTGGTTTGTAAAAACTTATAACGACTTAATTAAATTGAGAAATAAAGTTAAAAACCAATGGTCACAAATAGATGTTCAATTAAAAAGAAGGTTTGATTTAATTCCAAATCTTGTTGAAACAGTTAAAGGCTATACTAAACATGAAACTGAAACTTTAGAAAAAGTTATCAGTGCTAGAAATTCTTATTTATCAGCAAATACTCCTGAAGAACAAATGAAAGCAAGTGGAGAATTGTCTAATGTTATGAGTAAATTATTTGCTTTATCAGAAGCTTATCCTGATTTAAAAGCTAATACTAATTTTATGGATATGCAAAATTCTTTAAAAGATACAGAAGATAAAATTTCATATGCTAGACAATTTTATAATGATATTGTAATGAAATACAATACAAAAATTGAAACAGTACCTACTAATATAGTAGCGAATATGTTTAATTTTAAACAAGAAGCTTTCTTTGAAGCAGTTGAAGCTGAAAAAGAAAATGTAAAAGTAAAATTTTAAGAGTCTATATGATTCTTTTTTTTCTGAAATATGCTAAAATTAATTATAAGAAGGTGCCTATGAAAAAAATAGTTTTAATAATTATAATGATGTTAAGTTTTGTAATTAATGTAGATGCTGATTCAATTAATGGAATTACTATGGATATTTTTTTGGATAAATATGGTACAGCTCATGTTACAGAAAAATGGGATGTTAATATAAATAAAGGAACTGAGGGTTATAAACCATATTATAATATTGGTAATGCAAGATTTTCAGATTTTAAAGTAAGTGATCTTACTAATGAATATCAATTTATAAACTCATGGAATGTAAATGGTACTTTTGATAGTAAAGCATATAAAAACGGTATTAATTATTTAAATGATGAACTTGAACTATGTTGGGGAATAAGTAAGTATGGTAAAAATATATATACTTTAAATTATAAAATAGAGGGATTTGTTTCTGAAACTTCTGATAAACAAATGATATTTTGGAATTTAATACCTCATGAGTTATCTTTAAAACCTCAAAATGTAAGTATAGTTATTTGGTCAGATCAATATTTTTCATCAGAAATTCCAGTATGGGGATATGGAAACTATGGAGGAACGGCCTATGTTTATGATGGAAAGATCGAAATGAATAGTGATGGTGCTTTAGATTCATCAGAATATATGACTATATTGGTAGAGTTTCCTTTAGGAATGTTTGAAACTGATAATATTTTAAATAAATCCTTTAATGAATACTTTGAAATGGCTGAAGAAGGCAAAACACCATATGAATCAACTGATTCTTATGATTTTTTAAGTAGGGCATTTGATACAGTAATTCAAATAGCTTCAGCCATTTTAACATTTATATTTACTTTTTGGATTGTTAAAAAAGTAAGAACCAAAAATTTTGAAAAACAAATTTCTAAAGGAAAATTTCCAAAAGATTTAAATTATTTTCGGGATATTCCTTGCGATAAAAATATATTTTATGCTTACTTTTTAGCAAATAATTATAATTTAATAAAAAACAAAAACGACTTTTTGGGAGCTTTAATTTTAAGTTGGATTAAAAATGATTATATCAAAATAGAAAAAAAAGAGAAAAAAGGTATTTTTAAAAAGGGCGAAGAATCTACTTTGGTAATGGATATAAATAAGTTTAAGGAAACCCATCAGAGCCAAGAATCTTTAGAATATAAAATGTATTCTTACATGTACGATGCAAGTAAAGATGGAATTTTAGAACCAAAAGAGTTTTCTAAATATTGTGAGTCAAATTATGAAACAATTTTAGGTTGGTTTGATGAAATTTTAAAAAAATCAACAGAATTGTGTAATGATTTAGGACTTTTAACTAAAGTAAAGAAATTAGGCGTAAAATATTTTGAAACACAAGAAATTTATGAGGAGGCTAAAAAATTAGCCGGTTTAAAAAAGTTTTTAAAAGAATTTTCTAGCATTGAAGATAAATCAGCAATTGAAGTTCATCTTTGGGAATATTATTTAATTTTTGCTCAAATTTTTGGAATTGCTAATGAAGTTGCAGCAGAATTTAAAAAATTATATCCAGATGTTATAACCAATTTATCTTATGATAACATTATATTTATTCACGCAATGTCTTATAATAGTTTAAGAAGTGCAACTTCGGCGCAAAGCAAAGCCCATAATTATTCATCCGGTGGTGGAGGCTTTTCATCTGGCGGCGGAGGCGGCGGGTCCTTTGGCGGTGGCGGAGGCGGCGGAGGTTTTAGGTAAAATTAAAGGCAAAAAATTGTCTTTTTTTATCTTGAAATTCTTTTTATAAGCTTCGCATGCATTACTACTTTTTCATTCTTATTGTAACAAGTAGACAGAGTAATTATTTTATCTTCGCTAGTTAGTTGAGCATTAAAGTCGTGAACACTTCGATCTTCTAACATATTTAAAAAAAATTGATATGCTTCATTATCATAAAAGTCTACTTCGATATAATCGTTGGTAGTTTCAATATGATAAACACTAAATACTTGCCATAAAGTATTTTCTAATTCTGTTGATAATTTTATAACATAATTGTTGGAATTATTTAACCAACCACCTTTTAAAATATTTTTTAGAGATCCAAACATCGTTTTATCTAATCTACCGTGGGCATATAAAATCATGTTTTTATCAGTTCCATCAAGCTTATTTCGATAATCTAAAAATACCCATCCAGCATCATTATAAGTTTTATCAAAAGCCCGAGTTAAATAATAAGAGTTATCGATAGTTTGGACAAACGGATAATTAATATTTGTTCCGTTAACTTGAATCCACCTGGTAATTAAAGTTGGAAGTTCCCGCTTTCTTTAATTCGGGAATTTAGTCTTAATATAATTTAAAGCAGATAATTATAAGAATTTTTGTTTTACTTTTTTTAAAAAGTATAGCCCTCGGCAGAGATATACTAAACATCCTTGATTTCTTTGTTTCTTTCTTTTTCATAAAAGAAAGAAAGCCATCACGGCAGTGAAAAACTTGATATATTTATATTTTGATGTAATATAGTCAATGGCTTATTTGTCATGTAGGAGGTAGAAATCATGACAAACAGTCATTTATCAATTGAAGAAAGAGAAAGTATTCAAGAATTTATTAAACATGAACATACATTTACCAAAATTGGAAAGATTTTAAAAAGAGATAGAACTACTATTGCTAAAGAGATTAGAACTAATCGCTATGTCAAAAGTTATCTCTTTGAAGCTTTTGATCCTAAAGGAATTAAAGTAGCAGTTGAAAATTGTCCACGACTTAGCAAACCACCTTATGTGTGTAATACTTGCGAGAATAAAAACAGATGCAGAAAACATAAGCTATATTATAATAGTAGATTTGCTCAAAAACATTATGAATCAGTATTAGTTGAAGCTAGAGTTGGTGCAGATATAACACCAGAAGAAATAGAAGAGATAGAGAAAATAATTGTTCCTTTAATAAAAAATAAAAAGCATTCTGTTAATCAAGTTTTTATTAATCATTTAGATATTTTAAACTTTTCTAAATCAACTTTTTATAAATATGTTAATGATGGTTTATTATCATTAATTAATCTTGATTTACCTAAAAAAGTAAAATATAAAAAGAGAAAAAAGAAAGATGAAGAAGAAAAACAATACAAAAGAGATATCAAGATTTTAGAAGGAAGAAGATATGAAAATTATTTAGAATTTATATCCGAAAATCCTGAAAAAAACATTATAGAACTTGACTGCGTAGAAGGAATACAAAGTGATGATAAAGTTCTTTTGACAATGATTATCAAAGAAACAAGATTTATGCTTATGTTTTTACTTGATAAACAAACTTCTGCTAATGTAAGTGATGTTTTCAATCAATTAAAAGAAAAAATTGGTGTTGAGTTATATAAAGAAGTCTTTAGTGTAATCTTGACGGATAACGGATCTGAATTTTATAATCCTTTAGCTATGGAAATCGATTACAATACAGGTGAAAAAATCAGCAATTTATTTTACTGTAGGCCATACAGTTCATGGCAAAAAGGTACCTTAGAATCTAACCATAATTTTATAAGAATTGTGTTACCTAAAAGCAATGAACATCAAAAAGGGGCTTCGTTTAATCGATTAGATGATTATATAGTCAAAAGATTAGAAAATAACATTAATAATATACCAAGAAATATTTTAGATGGTAATACTCCATATGAATTGACAATAAAAAAATATCCGAAATTGATCGAAATATTAAACTGTGAGCATATAGCGCCAGATGATGTAGATATGAACAGCGATTCATATCTAGTAAACGATCAAACAGATATTAATGATGATGACAAGTCATCAGATAAGTAGATTTATAATCTACTTCGTCTATGGCAAATAAGCCGTTGTTAATGTATCAATACGGGAATTTAGTCGAAAAAAGACTAAAAACGCGTATGTTTTGTGATGCAATAATGTTTTTGCATCAAATATATATTATCACATTACATCAAAATGTAAAGAAAAATAGATCATTCCAAGACTGCAATGCTGATTTTTATTTGGAATTCCGTTTTTATAAAAAAAGCTGAAATAAGTCTG
>CAYTQE010000004.1:0-19473 GCA_964439985.1 uncultured Muribaculaceae bacterium
TCCAGAAATAGAAGAACCAGAAGATAATAACTAATATTATCTTTTTCTTTTTGGTTTTAGAGTAGTAATTTAATTTTATATTTGATATAATATTTATGCTACTAAAGGAGTGATTTAATGTGACTTTAATGTCAGTGTGGAGCATAATAACTAAAATAATAGATATTAGTATAGTTTGGTTTATGTTTTATTATTTACTTAAAAATTTACGTAAAAATGTCAAATTAGTTTTAATTTTTAAGGGTGTAGCAATAATTGTTATTATAAAAATATTTAGTACTTTACTTAATTTATATACGATCGGATTATTACTAGAATATGTAATATCTTGGGGACCTCTAGCGTTAATTATAATTTTTCAACCAGAAATTAGAGCTGTCTTAGAATCAATTGGAAGAAGTCAATTGTTAGGTAGACATAAAGTATTAACTGTTGATGAACGTGAACGAGTAGTATATGAAATTATGAATGCTGTTGAGTATTTGAAGAGAAACCGTATTGGGGCTTTAATTGTAATAGAAAGAAATGTTTCTTTACAAGAATATATAGAACCTGCTAATAAAGTATATGCTGATATAACAGCAGCTTTATTAGAAGCTATATTTTTTCCGCCCAATCCACTTCATGATGGTGGGGTAATTATTCAAGGTGATAAATTAACATGTGCAGGAGCAGTTTTTAAAACTAGTATGAATCCTAATATTAATAAAAAATTAGGAACTCGTCATAGAGCAGCATTAGGTATAGCTGAAGAAACAGATGCTATCGCGCTTGTGATATCTGAAGAAACAGGAAGAATTAGTATCGCTATTGATAGTAATTTAAATTATAATTTAACTTTAGAAGAATTTAAAACGCTTCTATTAGATGAATTAAAACCTAAAATGGAAGTATTCTATGATGCCGATGAAGAAGTAGGTGAAATAGATGAATAATATATTTAAACCATTTATTGCTCTATTTAATTTTATATATAAATTAATAGATAAATTGATAGTAATTCCAATAAGTAGAATTATTTATCGAATAAGTGAATTGATTAAAAATAATAGTGGTCGTTTTGAAAAAGTTTTAAATAGACCTAATATCTTAGTTTATGTATCGTTATTTAGTGCAATTATCACATTTTTATTAATAGATACTAAGGCCATAAATTTAGTTACTGAAGAAGCAGAAATAATTTCTGGTCAAGCTGTAAAAATAATTTATAATGAAGAAGCTTATGTAGTTGAAGGAGTACCAGAGGCTGTTGATATAACCTTAATTGGTCGTAAAAGTGATTTATATTTGGCAAAACAACTAGGAGAACATCAAGTTGTGTTAGATTTAAGTGGTTATTCTACAGGTCAATATAAAGTTAGACTTAAATATAATCATAGTATTGATTCAGTTAATTATAAGCTTGATCCAAGTACAATAACTATTAAAATAAGTGAAAAAGTAAGTGCAGTTAAATCATTAGATTATGATTTATTAAATAAAGATAAACTAGATAGTAAATTATCAATTAAAAGCGTGGAACTAGATCGTAATGAAGTAATAGTTAAAGGCTCAGCTGAGGCTTTAGATAATGTTGCTAATGTTAGAGCTCTAATTGATTTAAAAGCAGCTAATTTAACTGAAAAAGGTACATTTACAATTGATTCCATAGTTCTAGTTGCTTATGATAATAATGGTATGAAACTAAATAATGTTGAAATAGTTCCAACAAGAGTAAGTGCATCAGTATCAGTAGATTCACATTATGAAGAATTACCAATAAAAATTGTTACTACTGGAACACCTACTATAGGTTACTCAATTCTTAGTGCTGTATCTTCTATTACTAAAGTAGGAGTATATGGTGAAAAAAGCATAATAGATGATTTATCATATATCGAAGCTGTAATAGATATAGATGGACTTAATACTGATAAAACATTTAACATTACATTAACTAAACCTACAGGAGTTAGATTCATGACTGAAACAACTACTAGTGTAGTTGTAACGATGGATAAAGAATCAAGTGAAGAATTTACTAACATTAGAATAGAATCAATTAATTTGGGTATTAATTATACTGTTAATGCTGCTAGTGAAGCAGATGAGGCTATTACTGTAATAGCTAAAGGTGTCTCATCAGTCTTAAAAGAAATAGATTCTGCTAAAATAAAAGCTCAAATTGATTTAAGTGGTTATGGGGTAGGAACTCATGAAGTTCCAGTCCATGTCTATATAGATGATATTAAAATTAATTTAGTACCTAAAGTATCAACTGTTAAAGTAAGAATAAGTAGTTAAATCTACTTTTTTTCTTTGATTTGTGTTAAAATCATACTAGGAGCGTTCTTATGAATAAAGGTTTTACAATGGTTGAATTATTAGCAGCTATTATTATATTATCAGGTATTATGTTAATAGCAGTTCCAACATATGGTAATGTTTCACATTCAATAAAAATAAGTAGTTTAGAAAATAAAACTAATGCTATATCTGCATCAATGCTCAAGTTTGCTAACTTACATTTATTAGATGAAGTAAAGCCAGCTGGAGAAAATTGTTCTAATCAATTAAATTGTTGTATGGAATATGATTTATATGACTTTATTATTGAATATGGTATATATTCATTTGAAAAAGAAATAGATGGTGAAAATATTATAATTGATCCTGTAACAAATAGTAAATTAAATGGTTGTGTTAGAGTAAAATATAACAGAACTAAATATAATATAGAAACAGAATTTATCAAAGATAGAATTTTAACAACTCCAAAAGAAAAGTGTGAAGGATGATAAAATGAAAAAAATATTAACAGTTATATTAGATGGTTTTGGCTTAAAAGAAGATGAACACGGTAATGCAATTAAAAAGGCTAATATGCAATTTTTTAATCAGTTATGGAATAATTATCCTCATTCAGTACTAGATGCATCTGGTGAATC
Organism: uncultured Muribaculaceae bacterium; assembly: GCA_964439985.1. Classification (GTDB taxonomy): domain Bacteria; phylum Bacillota_I; class Bacilli_A; order RF39; family UBA660; genus DUUS01. The sequence goes on from CAYTQE010000004.1 coordinate 2,928, forward strand.
AGTAGGCTTACCAGAAGGACAATTTGGTAACAGTGAGGTAGGTCATGGCGCTATTGGTTTAGGAAGAAAAATAAAACAAAGAATAACCGTTGTAAATGAAGAAATAAAAAGCAAAAACATATATGAAAATCCAGAGTTAAATGAATTGGTTAATCATATTATAACTAATGATTCATGCTTACATCTGATGGGATTATTATCTGATGGTGGAGTTCATAGTGATATAGATTATATGTTAAATTTAATTCCAATTTTAAAAACTAAAGGCATAAAAAAATTAGCCTTTCATGTTATAACCGATGGAAGAGATACATCAAGAGTATCATCACTAAAATATATTAATGAATTAAAAACAGTTTTCGCTGAAAATGAAATAGGTTTCATAGCATCAGTTTGTGGTAGATATTATGCTATGGACCGCGATAATAAATATGATCGCACGATGATATATTATAATATGCTAACAAATGGTTCTGGTCTAAATATTCTTGATTTAGAAACAGCGATAAACAATTGTTATTTAAAAAACATTTATGATGAATATCTGCCTCCATTAAAAACGCCTGATTTCGTTAAATTTGAAGAACATGATGCCTTAATATGGCTTAACTTTAGACAAGATAGAGCTAGACAAATAATAAATTCATTTACTAATCCAGACTTTGAAGGATTTTCTAATAAATCAATTAATAATTTTAGAGTAAGTACATTATTTAAGCAAGATGATATCAAACATGTATCACCATTATTTAATTATGATGAAGAAAGTTTTTATCCATTAGGAGAATATTTCTCTGATTTAGGTTTAACTCAAGCAAGAGTTGCTGAAACTGAAAAATATGCTCATGTCACTAAATTTTTCAACTCAGAAAAGAATACTAAATTTAAAGGAACTGATAATTTTTTAATACCAAGTCCTAATGTTGGTACATATGATCAAACACCTTTAATGAGTGCTGAAGAAGTAACAAAACAAACTATAAAATGTTTAGAAAAAGATTATGATTTTATCCTTGTTAATTACGCTAATCCTGATATGGTAGGTCATACCGGAAATTTAGAAGCTACTATAACTGCATTAGAAGGACTAGATAAAGAATTAGAAAAATTAATAACAGCTGCTGAAGATAATTTTTATAAAGTTATTATATTATCTGATCATGGAAACGCAGATACTATGTTAGATGAAAACAATAATATAGTTACAACTCACTCTACAAATCCAGTTCCATTTATTATGTTAGATAAAAATATTGTTTTACGTGATAAAGGAGAATTAATAAATGTTGCTCCAACATTACTACATTATATGGATATTGCAATTCCAAAAGATATGAAAGAATCTAAATCATTAATTTTAGTTGATGTGTAATAAATATCTTAAAAGGATATACTTTTGAACTATAATAATTAAATGTAAAGTAAATAAAGAAATGAAGAGAAATAATAATCTCTTTATTTTTTCTTGATATAATGATAACAGGTGATCAAATTGGATTATAATATTTTAAGAGAAAATGATATAAGAGGAATTTATCCAGATCAAATTAATGAGTCAGTTGCTTTAATTATAGGTAAGGCTTTTGGTACTTATGTTTTATCTAATAATTATAAAGATTGTCTAGTAGGTCATGATAACAGGTTAAGTGGTGATGTTCTTCATCAGAAAATAATTGAAGGAATACTTAGTACAGGAGTAAGTATTATAGATTTAGGTTTATTAACAACACCATTCTTTAACTTCTCAGCACATCATTTAAATATTCCTTTTGGAATAATGATTACTGCAAGTCATAATCCATCTAGTCATAATGGTTTTAAAGTCTTCGGTAAAAACTTTGTTCATTTAGATCATAATGAATTAAATAAATTTTATAATTATATTAAAAATGAAAATTTTAGTGTTGGTACTGGTACTATTAGTAACAATAATTTACAAAAAGAATATATTGATATGCTTGTATCTAAAGCAAAAGTAAATAAAGATTTAAAAGTAGTTATTGATACTGGAAATGGTACTCCTTCAATATTTATAAAAGATATATTCAATAAATTATTTGATAATGTAGAATATTTAAATAGTGAAAGTGATGGATCATTTCCAGTTCATAATCCTGATCCTAATGAACCAGACAATTTAGTTGTATTAATATCTAAAGTAAAAGAATTAAATGCAGATATTGGTCTGGCTTTTGATGGAGATGGAGATAGAGTTGGTATTGTTGATAATAATGGAAAAATGGTTCCAACTGATACTTTAATAGGTATCTATGCAGATAATATAATACCTAAAATAGATAATAAAAAAGTTATAATTGATATAAAATGTTCTTCAGGATTAGCAAAAGAAATAAAAAAAGTAGGTGGAGAGCCTATTATGGTTAAAAATGGTTCTGCTTTTATTGAAAATGAAATGATTAATTTAAACTGTTTACTAGGTGGAGAATATTCGGGTCATGTATTTTTTAGAGATGATTTTAAAGGATATGATGATGGAATATATGCAAGTATTCGTTTATTAAATATAATTTCTGAAACAAATAAAAAATGTTCATCACTTTATGAACATTTTGATAAATATTATAGTACACCAGAAATAAAAATTGAGTGTCCTGATGAAATTAAATTTAAAATAGTTTCTAGAGTAAAAGACTATGCCCTTCAAAATGAAGATGAAGTCTTAACAATAGATGGAGTTAGAATAAACTATCAAGATGGATTTTCATTAATTAGAGCCAGTAATACTAGTGCTTATATCACTTTAAGATTTGAATCTAAAAATGAAGAAGAATTAAATTTACGTAAAAGAGAATATACTAATTTAGTAGAATATTACATAAAAAACTGAGGACTATTATTAGATTTAATAATAGTTTTTTGCTTTTGTGGTTGAATATGTTTTATAGTATTATCAATTTGTTTAACAGGGGTAGTTGTTGTAGGTTTACTAGAATTAACATTTTTTATTAAAGAATAAGCATTTCTAACATTACTTATAAGGGGTTTAGTTTGTTGCCATAATGGTATAACTTCTTTAGCAACACCTAAAGTTTTATTAATACCTGATAAAAAGCTACCAAAAGAAAAATTACTTGCTTGATAATTCATCTACATCACCTATTTAATTATATGTAAAATAATAAAATAGTTTAATACCTCTTATCTTTGTGTTATAATATTTATTAGTAGAGTAAGAGAGGGGACCGTTTGTGGTTATAGTAGAAAATAAAAAAAAATCCAACTTATTTCTTAAGATTTTAAAGTTTCCCTTTTTATTAATAATGTACTTTTTTTTAGGTTGTTATTATGTTTTGTATGGATTAGTATCACCTTTTAGAATATTTTTTAAAGTTCTAGGAGATAGTATATATAAAATATATCGTAAACAAGAAGATAAAAAAATTAAGTTAGAAGATATAGCTCCAAATGAGCCTGTTAAGATAACTGAAGAAGAAATAGAAGAAGAAAAAGAAATTATTATTCCTAAAAAATCTGGATTTAAAGAATTTTATAATAATTTATCATATGTTAGAAAAAAACTTGAAAAAGAAGAACAAATAAGAGCTGATTTAATTACATCTTTACAAGAAGATACCACTCGTAGTGAAAAACCAATAACTTATAGATATACCGCTATTAATAGTGATGGTAAAAAAGAGATAAATACATTTATAGCGTTTTCTAAAGTAGAGGTTTATACTTTTTTAGAAAACGAAAATTATAAAGTGTTAAAAATTGAAACCTCTAAGCTAATTGATTTATTATATGGACCAACATCCTTTAATGCTGCTAAATTTAAAAATAAAGATTTAATATTCTGGCTTACTCAATTATCTACTTATATAAAATCTGGAATACCATTAACAGATTCAATGAGAATCTTAGGTAAACAAATGAGTAAAGATTCTAGTAAAAAGAGAATATTTGATTCGATAATATATAACTTAACATTAGGTGAATCATTTTCATCAGCTTTAGAAAAACAACAAAGTGTATTTCCTCAACTACTAATAAATATGATTAAAGCTGCAGAAGCAACGGGTGAATTAGAAGCAACACTTGATGATATGGCTAATTATTATGATGATGTTGAAACAACTAGAAAACAAATGGTTAGTGCTATGAGTTATCCTGCTATTATAATGGTATTTTCATTAGGAGTAGTAGCGTTTATCTTATTATTTGTTATTCCTAAGTTTCAAGATATTTATGCATCAGCTGGAGCTGAACTTAATGTATTAACTTTGTTTATAATTAATGCAAGTAATTATTTATCTAATAATATTTTATATATTGTATTAGGTGTAACTTTAATTATATTATTAATAATAATCTTATTTAAAAAAATAAAAGCATTTAGACATTTTATCCAAAAAATACTAATGCGTCTTCCTTTAATGGGTAAGATAATTATATATAAAGAAATGAGTATCTTTGCTAAAACTTTCTCATCGCTTTTAAAAAACAATGTGTTTATAACTGAAAGTATAACTATTTTAACAAATATAACTAACAATGAAGTATATAAAGAAATAATGACTGATACAATTGAAAATATAGCTAAAGGAGATAAAATAAGTCAATCATTTAAAAATCACTGGGCTGTACCTGATGTTGCATATTATATGATAGTAACAGGAGAATCAACTGGAGAACTAGCTGAAATGATGACAAGAGTAGCAAGTTATTATCAAACAAGTCATAAGTCAATAATAAATAGTATGAAAAGTTTTATAGAACCAGCAATGATAATCTTTCTAGCAGTCGTTGTAGGTGGAATTGTAATGGCAGTAATCTTGCCAATGTTTGGTTTATATGATCAAATTCAGTAGGGGGATTAAGTGATAGTATTAATATTTATTATTGGTTTAATTTTAGGATCTTTTTATAATGTAGTTGGCTTAAGACTACCACTTAACAAATCAATTATTAAACCAGGTAGTCATTGTCAAAAATGTAATAATAAATTATCTTGGTGGGAAAATATTCCTATTATATCGTATATAATTTTACGGGGAAAATGTAATAATTGTAAAGAAAAAATTTCTTTAATATATCCAGCAATGGAATTATTAACAGGAATATTATTTGCAGTAAGTTATTATTTATTTGGAATATCTATGAATTTTTATATTTCAATAATAATTGCTAGTTTAGTAGTTTTAATATTTATAACTGATTCTAAACACATGATTATTTTAGATGAAACTTTAATTATAAGTGGAATTTTAATCTTTATAATAAAAGTAATATATGAAGGATTTATCCCAGCATTACAAAGTATCGGTTCTGGTTTAATAATTTTTATCTTTGTCTTTGGATTAATGATAATGGGTAATTTTTTATTTAAAAAAGAATCCCTTGGTGGTGGAGATATTAAATTATCATTTATTGCTGGGATGATATTAAATGTACCAGTAGGAATATTTTATGTAATATTAGGATCTTTTCTGGCTTTTCCTTATGCAGTATATGTATCAATAAAAAACGAAGATGGAATGCTACCTTTTGGTCCATTTCTAGTTACAAGTTTATTTCTTTGTTTTTGTAATCAAGAAATGATTATAGAATTTTTAAAAGCCTTATTTAGAATAAGTTAATATATAATTAAAGCACTATGTTAAAGTGCTTTTTTTTGTATATATTTTTTATAAAATCATATTATTTATTGTGATGTTATGAAAAAGATTATTATATTTATTTTATTATTAATACCATTAAAAGTTGATGCGATAAGTGCTTCTGCTTATATTGTTATGGACACTGATACCAATAGAGTATTAGAAGGACACAATATTCATGCACCATACTTAATCGCATCTACTACTAAAATAATGACTGCAATGGTAGTTTTAAATAACGCTGATATTAATCAGGAAATTATTATTGGTGATGAAGTTTTAAAAAGTTATGGAAGTGGAATATATGTTGAAGTAGGCGAAAAAATTAAAATTAAAGACTTACTATATGGTTTAATGCTTAGAAGTGGTAATGATGCCGCAATGGCTCTAGAACATCATATAGGTGGATCTAAGGAAGGTTTTGCTAAATTTATGAATGAAACTGCAGAGTCACTTGAAATGAATAACACTAAATTTATAAATAGCCATGGCCTAGAAGAAAGTAACAAAGAAGGTAATAAATCATCAGTCTATGATATGGGATTATTATCAAGCTATGCTATTAATAATTTAGAATATCAAAAAATATCAGCTACTAAAAAACATCAAGTTACAACAAATTATAAAACTTATATTTGGCATAATAAAAATAAATTATTAAATAATTATCAATATTGTACTGGAGGAAAAACTGGTTATACTGAACTTGCAAAAAGAACATTAGTAACTAATGCTACAAAAGATAATATTAATCTTACTGTAGTAACCTTTAGAGATGGTAATGATTTTAAAGACCATGAAGATTTATATAACAAATATTTTAATAATTATACAAACTATCAAATATTAAAAAAAGGATCTATAAACACCAAATATGATAATACTTATATCAATAATAATATTAATATGACCTTAACTAAAACTGAATTTAAAAAAATTAAGACTGAAATAAAATATTATGATAAAAACGCTACTAATATTATAGGTGAAGTAGAAATTAGATTAAATGGAAAAACCTATATTAAAGAAAAAATATATCTTGAAGAAAAAGAAAAGGAAACTATTTCATTTTGGCAAAAATTAATAAGAAAGTTAGGTTTTAATGGTTAATATAATTTGGGGTTCTTTTATTATAATCGGTATAATATATGGTTTAATAACAGGCAATATAATGGTAATTAATAATGAGATAATTGAAAGTGGTAACACCGCTTTTAATTTAATTAAAGATATGACACCACTTCTAGTTATTTGGATGGGATTAATGCGGATTGCTGAAGAAAGTGGTTTAATTAAAAAAATTGCTAAAATAATGACTCCGATACTATCTAAATTATTTCCTAAAGTACCAAAAGGACATGAATCTATTGGTTATATTGCTAGTAATGTTGCTGTTAATATGGCAGGACTTGGTTCAGCGGCGACCCCTTTTGGTTTAAAAGCGATGGCTAAATTACAAGAACTTAATCCAGATAAAAAAAGAGCAACTAGTTCCATGATTACTTTTTTAGTTCTTAATACTAGTGGAGTAACCATAGTGCCTACTACTATTATTTCACTTAGACTTATGTATGGAAGTGTTAATCCCACTATAGTACTTCCTGCTTGTATTATTGCAACAGTTTGTTCTGGGATAGGCGGACTAACACTTGATTATTTTATAAGGAGGAAAAATGACAACAGCTAGTTTTATTATTCTTCCATTACTTGTACTATATATTATATATTATGGTTTTAAAAAAAAAGTTAATATATACGATGAATTTTTAATAGGTGCTAAAGAAGGACTTATTACGACATTTAAAATTATCCCTAATATTATAGCAATGATCTTTGCGATTAATATTTTAATAAAAAGTAATATAATAAGTGATATGTTTTTATTTTTAGAACCATATCTTAATAATATAAATTTATCATCAGACATTCTTCCTATGACTTTTTTAAGAAGTATATCAGGAACTAGTACTCTAGCTATTATGGTAAATATTTTTGATTTATACGGACCAGATTCAATAATGGGGCTTCTTGCAAGTGTTATTCAGGGATCATCAGATACTACTTTTTATGTCATCGCTTTATATTATGGAAGTATAGGTGTAACTAAAAATAGATACGCTTTATCAGTTGGTTTATTTGCCGATCTCTGCGGAATAATCGCATCTTTCTTACTTGTATACTTATTATTTTAATTATGATAAACTAATTACAGGTGACCGATATGGAAAGATTACAAAAAGTTATAGCTGAATCCGGATATGCATCAAGAAGAAAAGCTGAAGAGCTTATTACTAGAGGTAAAGTATATGTTAATGGAGAAAAAATAACGACTTTAGGTACTAAAGTAAACTCAAATGATATTATAACTGTTGAAGGAATTACTTTAAAAAAAGAAGAAAAAGTATATTATATACTTAATAAACCAAGAGGAGTTATTACATCAAACTCTGATGATAAAGGTAGAAAAACTGTTATCGATTTAATTGAAACTGATAAAAGAATTTATCCAGTAGGTAGACTTGATTATGATACAACTGGACTACTTATTTTAACTAATGATGGAGATCTTGCTAATATATTAATGCATCCTAAAAATAATGTTGAAAAAAAATATATAGTTAAATTAAATAAAAGTTTTGCAATAGCTGATTTTCATAAATTAAAAAAGGGTATAGTAATAGATGGGATAAAATGTACTCCTACTAGAGTTAAAATTAAAAAAAATGATCATGATAAAGATACTTCTATTATTGAAGTTTCAATTATTGAAGGTAGAAATCATATTATTAAAAGACTATTTTTAGAAATGAATTATTTAGTAGATAAACTTACCAGAGTAGAATATGGATATTTAACTATTGGTAATCTTAAAAGCGGAGAGTACCGCTCTTTATCAGTTAAAGAAGTGAAAAAACTATATGAATATAAAATTTAAAATAGAAAAATTGGATCACTTTGCAAGAGGTATATCTTATCTTGATAATAAAGTTATTTTTATTGAAAATGCTCTTCCGGGTGAAGAAGTTCTAGTTAATATTACTAATAATCAAAAAAAGTATTTAGAAGGATCCGTCACTAAGTATTTAACTATATCTAATAAAAGAATAAAACCAGAGTGTCCTTATTATGAATCATGTGGAGGATGTAATATATCACATATTAATAGTCAAGATGAACTTAAGTTTAAAGAAGAAACATTTATCAGTACGATAAAAAGAAATTGTAACTTAGATATTAATCCTATAGTAATAGAGAGTCCTAAAACAAAATATTATCGTAATAAAATAACTTTAAAAATTGAAAATAATAAGTGGGGATATTATCAAAATAAAACCCATAATTTTACGGAGATAGATAATTGTTTAATTGCAAAAGAATCTATTAATAAAATAATAAATAATAAAAATTTATTTAATATAAAAAATGGTGAGATTATAATTAGATCTAATTATAATGATGAAATATTAATTAATATTTCATCAGATTCTAAAGTAGAAATAGATATCCCAAAATTAAGAAAAGAATCTAAAATAGTAGGTATTTTAGTTAATAATAAAATTATTCATGGAGCAGATTCATTTATTGAAGTAATAGATAAATATTTTTATAAAGTATCAATAAACTCATTCTTCCAAATAAATTTAGATATTTTAAATGAAGTATTTAAAATTATTTCTAAAGATAAATATAATAATATTATTGATTTATATTGTGGGGTAGGAACACTCGGAATTTCAGTTAATAAAAATAAACTATATGGTGTAGAAAACTCTATATCATCAGTTAAAAATGCATTAACTAATGCTAGTTTAAATAAACAAAATAATAATTATTATCTACTAGGAGATAGTACTAAAATAAAAGAAATAAAAGATACTACTGATATGTTACTTATTGATCCGCCAAGAAGTGGAATTAGTAATAAAACTATTAATCATATTATGGAATCAAATATTAAGGATATTATTTATATGTCATGTAATGTTCAAACCTTAGCTAGAGATTTAAATATTTTAAAAGAAAAATATATTATAAATGAAACATATTTGCTTAATATGTTTCCTCAAACTTATCATTTTGAATGTTTAGTTAAAATTAAAAAAATATGAAATTTAGGCAAAAAAAATTAACGGGATACAAATAACAAGGTGGTTTTAATGAATAAAATTCAAGTATTAGAGTATGAAATAAACACAAAAATCAATAATGATTCTTCTTTACTAACATAATATTCTGGATAATAATTATTAATTTCAGTTACTTCTTCTTTCACATTAGAAAATGCAAAATTCCCTATAATACTATAATACTAGGTCCGATCATTAATATACCTAAGATAATTAAGATAGTATTTAATGCCCCTTTTTCTTACTTCTTTTAATATTATTATTTATTTTAGATAATAGTAATGTAATAAATAAACCTAGGCAAATTAATATTGATATAGCCCACATTGATCTAATATATAAATCTTTTTCATATAAATCCTGATAAAATATTCCTAAAGTATATATAATAAATGAGCAGAGGATAATATTTGAAGTTATTTTTCTAGAAGAAAGGTAATACTTATTATCACTAAATACAGTGTATAAAGAAGATATAATAGTTAAACTAAACAGTAATAAGAAAAATGTGTACAAACATTCAAAGAAAAACTCATGAGTTAGAATTTCCCAGGTTAGAAGTGATGATAAAACAAATGTCGCTACATTAGTACCAATTCCTATAAATGGATATTGATTTTGATCTGATGCCTCGTATAAATTAATTAATAATAAACCAAATATACCAAATACAACTATTAATCCTATGGTGCTTAATACTTTTAAATGTATTTCTCCAAATGGTAAGAAAAATACTAAGGCTACTTCAAGTAATCCAAATATAAGTGTAATTATAATTAACCATTTAAAATATTCTTTTTTTAATTTAGAACTTTCTTTTGGTTTAGTGGTGATATCTTGATGCTCATTACTAGAACTTTCTTCTTCTGTTATTTCATTATTAATAACTTCAGTATTAATCTCAACATTTTTACCACATGAAGAACAAAATTTATCATTCTCTTTTAAACTTTTTCCACATTCTGTACAATACATATTTATACCTCTTTACTATAACTCAATTATAACATTTATTTAAAATATTAATATATTTATTAATTAAATTGATATAATAATGACAAATGCAACTCTAAATTAACACAAAACAACTTAAATTTGGTAGAATGCAACTAGGTTACGTAGTAATATTTTAATCAGAAAGAGGTGAATAATATGAGTTTTAGTGAGAAATTACAAAACTTAAGAAAAGAGAAAAAATATTCTCAAGAAGAACTAGCTGACTTACTAGATGTTACAAGACAATCAGTATCTAAATGGGAAAGTGGACAAACATATCCAGAGATGGATAAACTACTTTCATTATGTAAAATATTTAATTGTACATTAGATGAACTTACAAATGATGAAATAAAAGAAATATCAACTGAAAAGAAGACCGGATTTAATTCTATTATTGATAGTGTATTAGATCTAGTAACAAAAACTTATCAAATGATAACTAATATGGGCTTTAAAGAATTTATTAGATGTGCGTTATTAATGTTTATAGTAGGAGCAATTTTATCGATGTTTAATATTCCCTTAAACAGATTCCAATATGAAATATATAAGGTATTAATATCTTTTGGTAATAAAGAAGTAGCAAACATTATATCAACTATTTTAGAATTTTTACTTAATATTACATATGTTATAGTTTGGATACTATTATTTATTCATATATTTAAAATAGGATTTTTAGATAAATATGAATTTGTATCAAAAGAATCTAAAAAAAGTGAAAGTACTAAAGAAAATAATGTAGAAACAGATAATAAAATTATTAAGGAAGATAAAAAAATATTAGAGACTAAAGAACCTAATTATGTATTTTTTGATACATTAGGTAAATTAATATTATTCTTTATTAAAATAATGTTAGTATTCTTTATATTTCCATTTATAGCTACTTTTATAGGTTTATTTGGAGCTCTAGTTGTAACTATCTATTTTATATTTACAGGAATTTATTATTTTAGTATACCTATATTAATTATATTTGGAATATTACTTAATTATCTAGTAATAGAGTTTATAGTTAATATAATTTTAAATAGAAAAAATAATTATCAAAAATTAATTATAATCTTTATAATTTCATTAGCAGGTTTAGGAATAGGTTCAGGAATATTTATTTTAGATGTTCATAAGACAGAAGTTACTAACAATATGCCTATGGAAATGAAAAAAATTAGTAATATATATGAATATACTTATGAAGAAGGAATGTTTTTTAAATATTGGGCAAATATCGATTATATAGTTGATAATAGTTTAAAAGATAAGATAATTATTAATGCTGATTCTTATGAAGGATTAAACCGAATCGATTTTTATAACCAAAGTAATGGTTATGAAATTTATAATTATTCTGTTGATATATCTAATGTAATGAATTTTATAGATGTAATTTTAAGAGGTTTAAGAAATAATCAAATTTATAATTTTAGTGCTTATGATCACACAAAAATAACTATTACTAGTAGTGAGAACACAATTAATAATTTAAAAAACAATTTAAAAACTTATTATAAAGAACAAGAAGATATAAGTAGTAGATATGATGAATATGAAGATAGAATTGATGAATTATACGAAGAAATAGAATCATTAAAAGAAATAAATGAAGAATTAGGAGAAGAGAGAAATATTATCCAATATGAATTAGAAGAATACAAAGAACGAATAAAAAGTATAATGGAATAACCTAACTTTTTTAAAAATTAGTCATAACATACTCTAGGAGGATGATTATGATTAATTTTTTTTATGGGCTATCTCCCATAATCCAAACTCTAATTGCCAGTTTTATGACATTTCTAATAACGGCACTAGGATCAGCAATGGTATTTTTATTTAATAGTATTGATAAAAATAAAATGGATAAACTACTTTCAATATCAGCTGGAGTAATGCTCGCATCAACTGTATTTTCACTTATTAATCCAGCTATATCATATTCTGAAGATTTAAATTTAATACCTTGGATAATTTGTAGTATCGGTTTATTTAGTGGAGGAATCATTTTATTTCTAGGAGATAAATTATATCAAAGAAATAAATCTAGAAATAAAATGAATATGGTTATTCTTTCAATTACGATGCATAATTTTCCAGAAGGTATGGCAATAGGAGTAGCCTTTGGTTCAGTAATTTATGGAATACCAGGTGCTACTGTTATGGGTGCATTAACTCTTGCTTTAGGAATAGGTATTCAAAACTTCCCAGAGGGTAGCGCGATAAGCTTTCCTTTATACCGAGATGGATACACTAAATGGAAAGCTTTCTTAATAGGGGCAACAACCGCTGCTGTTGAACCACTTGGAGCATTACTTGGTTTATTTCTAGCAATAAAATTAAAATTTATATTACCTTTTTTACTTGCATTTGCAGCTGGAGCAATGCTCTATGTTATTGTAGTAGAATTAATACCTGAAAGTATGACCAATGAAAAAAAAGACCAAATGGCCTTATTTCTCATAATTGGATTCATCATTATGATGATATTAGATATCTCTTTAGGATGATATCTTTTATTTTACTTCCATAATAACAGGCATAATTATTGGTCTTCTACCAGTTAAATTATTAATGAAAGGATTAAGTTCTAAAATAACTTGATTCTTTAAATCTAAATAATTATAAGAATTTTTAATTGAGCTATTTACTATTTCAGTAACTTTAGATTCTATTTTACTAATTAATTTAGCATTTTCATTTATTAGAACAAATCCTCTAGCAGTTATATTAGGTTTAGTTAATAGTTCTCTATTCTTAGGATCAATATTTATAATAGTTACAAGTATTCCATCTTGACTCATCAATTTACGATCTTTAACTACTACTGAACCAATATCACCAATCCGAGAACCATCTACATAAACATCTCCTGCTTGGACTTTTTTACCAATTCTAGCTCCATCTTTAGTAAGTTCAATCGTATCACCATTTTTACAAATAAAGATATTTTCTTTAGGTATATCACAATCAATAGCTAAATCACCATGGGCTTTTAGCATTCTATACTCACCATGAACAGGCATAAAGTATTCTGGTTTTATTAATCTTAACATCCATTTTAATTCTTCTTGATTAGCATGTCCAGAAGTATGTATATCAGATAATTCAGTATTAGTATAAACTTTAACTCCTTTTAAATATAATTTGTTAATTATTCTATTAATACTAGCTTTATTTCCTGGAATTGGACTAGATGAGAATACTACTATATCATCAGGCATTAATTCTATTTGACGGTGATTACCATTAGCAATTCTTGATAGAGCTGCAAGTGGCTCACCTTGAGAACCAGTACATAAAATACATATTTCATGTTTCTTTAAATTTTTAGCTTCATTTGGTTCGATAAATATAGTTTTATCAGTTATTAAATTATTTTTTAATGCTATTTCTTTAGCAGTTTCCATACTTCTTCCAAAAGTAATAATCTTACGATTATTTTTACGACATGTTTCAATAATATGTTTAATACGATAAATATTAGATGCAAAAGTAGCTAGAATTATTCTAGAATTACTTCTTGCAAATACATCACCTAAAGCCTCATCTACCATGCTTTCACTTTGTGATGCTCCTGGTGTTAAGGCATTAGTACTATCAGATAAAAGTAGTTTTAACCCTTCGCTACCTAACTGAGCCATTTTATGAATATTAGCCATTGGTCCGATTGGAGTTAAATCAAATTTAAAGTCTCCAGTATTAAATATATTTCCATTAGGTGTTCTAACTACAACTCCATAACTATCTGGTATAGAGTGAGTAGTAGCAACAAAATCAATGGCTAAATATTTAAATTTAAATTCACTATCTCCAGTATAAGTTTCTAAGTTTTTATATCCAACATTACGGTCTTTTAATTTATTTTTAATTAAATCAACAGCTATACCAGGAGCATAAATTACTGGTATATTAATATGTTGTAATAAAAATGAGATACCTCCTATATGATCCTCATGACCATGAGTTATAAATAGCGCTTTAATATTTCTTTCATTGTTTTTTAAATATGTTATATCTTGAATAACATAATCGATTCCAAGTAAGTCACTTTCTGGTAATAACATCCCTGCATCTAAAATAATTATTTCATTATCGTGTTCTATGACATACATGTTTTTGCCGACTTCACCGAGGCCTCCAAGTGCAAAAATAATAGTCACTTTTTCATTGTTTTTCATTTCTTTCCTCCTAAAAAACTTAAAAGTCTTTTTTATTCTATAACTTCAATTTCATTTAAAAAATATATTTTAACGCAAAATAAATTCGGTATTAATTTTCTCTAAAATAAAAAATTAAAAGTTTTCTTGATACTAGTATTATAGTATATTTATAAGCTTTTGTCCAGTCTAGAAAATAAAAAGGAATTATATAAAGATTTATAACAAATACTAATATAAGTAAATATTAAATAATATGGTTAAAACTTTACAAAATACTCTAAAAAAGAAAAAGAACTTTTGTCGAATCTGTTTAAAAAGCAGACTTACTAACCTATATTAAGAGAAAGGCGGACAGATATGTTGAAAATTAATATGGAATATCGTAAAGGTGTTTTATTTATTAGATTAAAAGGAGACTTAACTAAATATACAGTAAATAGCTTAAATAAATACTTAATTCCAGTTATCTCTAAACATGGAATTAAATATATCGTCTATAATTTAGGGGCTCTTACTATAATAGATAATCATGGTAAAGCTTCTATCTTAAAAGGAATAGAAGCAGCAAGACTTAATCAAGGAGAAGGACTCATTTGTAATACAAACTTAATTATAAATAATAGTATTAAAACAGTTGAAAATGAACTAGCAGCGTTATCATTAATTAAAGTTTAGGAGAATAAACATGAACGAAGAAGAATTAATAACCAAATATGAATTATTCATCTATAAAATGGCTAAAAAGTTTTATAATGTTGAATTAGCTGATTTATATCAAGTAGGTTGTATAGGTTTAATAAAAGCCGCTAGAAGGTTTAATGAAAATGAAGGAGTAAACTTTATGACATTTGCTTATAAATATGTTTTTGGGGAAATGTATGAACTTACTAATAAAAGTAGGGATATTAGAATAAATAAACAATATTTAAAAATTTTAAAACAAATTGAAATAGCAAAAAATGAATTAATAAATAAATTAAATAAAATACCAACTCTTTCTGAAATATGTTTATATGCAGAACTAGATGAAACTTTAGCTACTGATGTAATTCTTTTAACTGGTTCAATGCTTAGTTTAGATGATGAGTTTATAACATTAAATGGAGAACTAAGAATTATAGAAACAATTGGGATAGAAAATAATATAGATGATCAGATTTTAATAAGTGATTCATTAGAAACATTAGAACCACTTGAACAATCAGTAATTAATTATCGTTATTTTCAAGATTTATCTCAAACCGAGACTGCAGGAGTTTTAGGAATTAGTCAAGTAAAAGTATCGAGAATAGAAACAAAAGGAAAGAAAAAGATAAAAGAGTATATTGCTGCCTAAAAAGACCCATAATATTATTAGGTGAAGCATGTGAATAAAAAAGAGTACTTATCTTTAGTTAAAAAATTAACTCCTAAAGAAAAAAAATTAGAAAACGCTAGTTTAGCATTTTTAATTGGAGGAACCCTAGGTTTTATAGGAGAAGGATTAAAAATGTTAATAGTTAATTTTGCACATATTACTGCAAGGGATGCTACTGCTTGGGTTTTAATAATTTATATATTTCTAGCCAGTTTATTTACAGGTTTAGGTTTTTTTGACAAATTAGTTATGAAATTTAAAGCAGGATTAATAATACCAATA
>CAYTQE010000004.1:19483-24026 GCA_964439985.1 uncultured Muribaculaceae bacterium
TTGCTCATTCCATAACTAGTAGTGCTCTTGATTATAAACAAGATGGATTAATAACTGGTTTAGGTGGTTACTTATTTAGATTAGCTGGTTGTGTATTATTATATGGAATTATCGCAGCATTTTTCTTTGCAATTATAAAGGTGATTATTTATGTTTAAATTTAAAGATATATATTTAAATGAATATTTTACAGTTGCTGGAGCATTAGAAAAGGAAAAAGGCTTAAAAAATTGTGATATATATTTAGATGATTATTATTTTGGTGAAAAAACTCCAGAAAAAGCTGAAGTAAAAATGCAAAGAACAGTTTTGAATGATTTAATAACTGATAAAACAGATTTAATAATCGGGGGAGATTTAACTAATCAATTAACTGCTTTTGCAGGAGCTACCATAGGAAGAAATATTCCCGCTATTGGTTTATACTCAGCTTGTGCAACAGTTGCTTCTTCACTTCTTACTCTAGCATCATTTATTCAAAATAGATCTATTAAAGAAGGAGTATTTATTACTAGTTCTCATAATTTAGTTGCTGAAAAACAATTTAGATTTCCAGTTGAATATGGTTCTCCTAAACCAATTAGAAGTACATTTACCGCAACAGCTGCAGTAGGTATCGTATTATCTAAAAGACCATCAAACATAAAAATAATTAATGGTATATTAGGAAAAGTAATTGATTCTTTTATTAAAGATGCTCATAATATGGGAGCAGTAATGGCTCCTAGTGCCGCTCAAACTTTAATTGATTACCTAAACCAGACAAAAACTGAAATAAAAGACTATGATTTAATATTAACGGGCGATTTAGGAAAAGTAGGAACTGAAATATTTAAAGAAATCTTAAAACAAGAACATAATCTTAAAATAAATAATCATATAGATGCTGGAGCAGTATTTTATGATGATTCAGAATATTCTGGAGCTAGTGGTACTGCAGCAGAGGCTTTATTATTAGTAACAAAATTTATTCATGTTAAAAAATATAAAAAAATATTAGTTTTAGCTACAGGTTCATTACATAGTCCAGTATTAGTAAATCAAAAAAATACAATTCCAACTACAACTCATGCTGTATATTTGGAGGTGGAATAATGACACTAGTTTATTCATTTCTATTTTGTGGTTTATTATGTTTAATAGGTCAAATAATATTAGATAACACTAATTTAACACCAGGGCATATAACTTCTATTTTTGTAGTATTAGGAGCATCATTAGGTACATTTAACCTATATGATAAAATAGTTGGTATAGTAGGTGCAGGAGCGAATATTCCGATAAGTTCTTTTGGTAATTTATTATTAAATGGAGCTTACCAAGGATATTTACAAACAGGAATACTCGGTTTATTTACTGGTATGCTTCAAACAGTAAGTGGAGGAGTAGTATCAGCGGTAGTCTTCGGATTTATAATAACTATATTTTTTAAAGCTAAAGACTAATATTTATAATAAAACAGAATATGGCAAATATTTTGTTTTTAATTGTTTATAATTAAATTAAATTATTTTAGGAGAAAACATGAATAAAAAAAATATTATTTTGATAATAACAATTATATTAATAACCCTTCTAATATCAATAGGAGGATCTTTTGCATACTTTTCAGCAAATTTAACTGGGGGAGAAGATGCTACTACTATTAATGTAACTGGTGGATTAATGAGAATAACTTATAATGGTGGTTCTAATATAAATTTATCAAATATAATACCAGATGATAATCCTGCAGCTATAAAAGTATTTACAATAACTGGTAATAATACTACTGAAATAGAAATGCATTATCAACTTAATTTCATAATTGAAGAAAATACATTTTCAAATAATGCCCTACAATACCAATTAATAAGTTTTAATACTGATAATAATGGAGAAGTAGTTCCTAGTACTCCAGAATTAATAAATATAGGTACTAATTCTCAAAATATATTTTTAGGTATAGGAAATTTTAATGC
Source organism: uncultured Muribaculaceae bacterium (assembly GCA_964439985.1). Classification (GTDB taxonomy): domain Bacteria; phylum Bacillota_I; class Bacilli_A; order RF39; family UBA660; genus DUUS01. The sequence goes on from CAYTQE010000004.1 coordinate 21,445, forward strand.
CCCAACTAATGGCGAAAAAGCGCATACATATCATTTAGAAATCTACTTTCCTAATCAAAGTTATAATCAAAATATAGATCAATATAAAAAAATAAAAGCTTATATAGAAATTACACAAGCTCCCCAAAATAAAAGTCTAAGAACTGCTATATTATCTCAAGGTGGAGGTACAGAAACTATTGGATCAAAACAAAATCCTGATTTTAGTATAATAAATGATACAACTGGATTATATGCAGCAGTAGATAACTATGGAATATCTTATTACTACCGTGGTCTTAAAACGCAGCTTAATAATAATTTAATTTGGGGAGGCTTCCAGTGGAAAATAATTAGAATCAATGGTGACTCATCAGTAAGACTAATATATAATGGTTTAGAATCTGAATTTAATATTAATAATGAAATAAATAATTTAGGAGATACCACTGATATTGGTAAACACCGATGGAATATATTAAATACCGATGATGCTAAATATGTAGGGTATATGTATGGTGGAGAAAATGGAGCTCCATCAAATACGAGAGAAGAAGCTATAACAAATCAAACACCAGCTAATATAAAAACAGTCTTAGATACTTGGTATGAAGAAAATATCTTAAATAAAGATTTTGAAATAGATGTAGTAGATAATCTATTTTGTAATGATCGCCTTCTTGATAATGAAATAGGAGGAAATAATCCCGGTCCTGGTTATGGAAAAGGTATTGAAACTTACTTTGCACCAAGATACCGATTATATAATAATAAAATACCTGATTTAAAATGTAATATGCAAAATGACCGCTTTACAGTAAGTGATACCTCAATTGGCAATGCTGCTTTAACTCACCAGAAGAATTAATTGAATCTACATCTATATGATCAAGTTTATTTAATATTTCATTTACCAATTCTTCTCTTACTATATTATTTATATATATAACACTAGTTCTATTTCTAGAATATCTACCTATAGTTTTATCTTTTATTTTTAAATGACTACTTTTAATTCTTCTTTTAATAAGACCAATATTTTTTTGAATATTTTCAACAAAAGAATCTTTTGGGCCATAAATAGCTGGTTCTACTTTAGCATCATCTATACCACGGTCAAGTTCTGCTTTAACTTCTACTGCGTATATATCTTTATTATCTAATATAAGTGCAAAACCATTACATAAATATTTTTCTGCTTCATCTATATTAATTATTTTAATATTAGGAGCAGATAAAGCTTTATCAATACTTTGTTTACTATTACTAGGTAATGTTAAAGGACTAAGGATATAATTATTAACCCGGTCACCACTAGAAACAGATTCTAAATAAAGAACATATATATAAGAAAATCTTTTCTTTAATTTTCTAATAACAAAATCAGGAGAATATATAAATAGTTCTTCAATTATTTTTAAATTTTTCATAATATCACTAATTATATTATGTTCTTAAAAGTATATATTATAAACTTTATATGCTATACTATTAAAGAAAAAAAAGAAAAAGTATAAATTAGATACTAAAACATCTAATTTATAATATAATAAAGAAGAAGGAATGTAATGGGAGAGTTATTTATCTACATTTTAATATTTTATATAATTATCACTCTAATAGAAATCAGTACTTGACAAATAGTTGATAAATGATATAATAATTTTGTCATTTAAAGGAAAGCGGGTGTATCCACACTCCACCTGATTTGCAAATAGGCAGATAGGTAAGAAGCCATAAGAATACTTAAGGTTTTATAGTGGATGCATTATGCATTCACTTTTTGATTATATGGAGGTGCAAATAAAATAGCAAATAATATCAAAAAAGATGAATTACCTATTAATAAGGAAATTAAAGTTAGCGAACTAATGGTAATTGGCCCAAATGGTGAGCAAATGGGAACTAAACAGTTAAACGATGCTTTAACACTAGCGAATTATGCTGGGTTAGATTTAGTTTTAATGAGCGGGAATAGTCCTCAAGCTGTAGGAAAAATTATGGACTATAATAAATATCGCTATGAAAAACAAAAGAAGCAAAAAGAAGCTTTAAAAACTCAAAGAGCGAGCAATAAAGAAATCAAAGAATATCAATTCTCAGTAAAAATAGATATTGGAGATTTTAATACCCGTAAAAAAAATGCGCTTGAATACCTACAAAAAGGCCATAAAATAAAAGCTACTTTAAGATTTAAAGGTCGCCAAATGGCACATACTGATTTAGGTAAAGAAGTTCTTAATCGTTTTGCAAGTGAACTTGAAGAATATGCAACAGTTGAATCAACTCCAAAACTTGAAGGAAGAACTATGACTATGATATTAGCACCAAAAAAATAAGGAGGAAATAATATGCCAAAACAAAAAACACATAAAGCAAGTAGTAAAGTTTTTAAAAAGAAAAAAAATGGAACCCTGACATTTAAAAAATCAGGTGGTAACCATAAAACTGCTAAAGATTCTAGCAAACAAATTAGACAAAGAAGAAATAAAGGAGTATTAGCGAAAGGAGATACTGACAGACTAAGTTCTGTTATCTAGGTGGTAAAATGACAAGAGTTAAAGGTGGCCCAGTTGCTAAAAACCGTAGAAGAAAAGTTTTAA
>CAYTQE010000005.1:0-19685 GCA_964439985.1 uncultured Muribaculaceae bacterium
AGTTTTTCATTTAAACAATGTAATCCTTCTATAAGTATTATGTCATTTTCTTTTAATTTTATAATATTATTTTTATATTCTTTAGAACCAGTTAAAAAGTTAAATGAAGGTACACTTACTTCTTTACCTGATAACATATCATTTAATTGAGTATTAAATAGTTTTAAATCAATTGCTTCTAAACTTTCAAAATCAGGTTTACCATCTCCATTAATAGGAGTTTCACCACGTTCTTTAAAGTAATCATCTAATCCTAAATATATTGGATTTAATCCAAATGTTTCTAAGAATAAAGTCAGTTTTTTAGTACTAGTAGTTTTTCCAGAAGAAGAAGGTCCACCTAAAAGAATTATTTTTTTATTTGATTCTCTGATTCTAGCAGCAGTATTATATAATTGATTATCCATCATAATATCATTTTTCATAATAAAATCTTTAATTCTATTTTCAGATATTACTTTATTTAAATCATTAACATATTCTACTCCTAGAGTTTTAATCCATTTGTCATACATTCTAAAACTAGAATATATTTTTTCTTGGGCTACATAATTAGGAATATCTTTTTCATCATCTATTGGGGTTGATAAAATTAAATCATTATTACCTAAAAAAGTAATTTTATAATGTTTTAATTTCCCAGTCGAAGTTGGCATATTACTCATAAAGTAATTATGATGACCATCTAGTTCATATAAAGTTACGGTTTTATTATTTAAATTACTAATATTTCCAGCTTTTTCTATTTCTTTACTATTAGAATAGAATTTCTGAGCATCAGTTTTTGAAACTACTTTTTTAGTAATTTTTAAATCAGCATTTATTATTCTATCCATTTCTTTTTTTACATTTTCTATATCTTCTAATGTTAATTTTTTATCACTAATTATTTCCGTATATAGTCCTTTATCTAACGAATGTGAAAATGATACTTCACATTTTAAAGTATTTTTTACAGCAACATAAAAAATAAATTTCATCCCCGCTTGATAAACTTTCACATTATATCTGTCTAATAACATATTTTTAATCACCCTTTTATTGTTCTATTATTATAATATCAAAAAAATATGATTTTGTCATACTTTTAGATGTATATTTTCATCACTTTTTATTTATGATAGTATTAGGTGATAATTTTGATAATTCCAAATGTCGTAGATAAAAATCCTAATGGTGAGAAAATATATGATATTTACTCTAAACTTCTAGATAGTAGAATTATTTTTATTAATGGAGAAATTAATGATAATGTTAGTAACTTAGTTATCAGTGAGCTTCTTTATTTAGATTCATTAAATCAAGATGATATATTTATTTATATTAACAGTCCTGGAGGTAGTGTAACTTCAGGACTCGCTATTTATGATACGATAAATTATATTAAAAGTGATGTTTCAACTGTTGCAGTAGGATTATGCGCCTCTATGGCTGCTATAATACTAGCAGCTGGGACTAAAGGAAAACGCCTTTCACTTAAAAATAGCGAAATAATGATTCATCAAGTAATTGGTGGAACCCAAGGTCAAGCTAGTGATATTAAAATTCAAGCTGAAAGAATTTTAATAATAAAAAAGAAACTAAATAAAATTTTAGCTTCTTTGTGTAATAAGACTGAGATTAAAATTAATAAAGATACTGAACGGGACTATTTTATGAGTCCTGCAGAGGCTTTAAAATATGGTCTTATTGATAAAATTATCTAGCTTTCTTCTTCGTTTATTTCTTCATTTACTTCTTCATTAGGTGATGAATCTAATTCTAAACATTTAAATACATCATCAGATAAATATAACTTTCCATCTCTAATAAAGACATGATAAGAGCTATTATCTTTTTCAACAACTAAATATTCATCATTTTGTTCTGTAATAGTAAAGTTATTAAATTCTGCTTGACCTATATCACAAGTTTGTTCTAGATTATAAACATATAACCTTCCATCTATTTCAATAAAATCTTTACGATTATATAACTCTTCATAAAATAACTCATATTTTTCTAAAACAAATATCTCTTCAATAATATTATTTAAACTTTCGATATTATTTATATGATCATTTTTAATTAATTTATATTCTTTATCATCAAGTGTTGCTATTCTATCTTCATATTCTAAATCACTATAAGTAAATTGTGAATATAAATAACTTTTTTCAAATAGCTCAGCTAATTCTTCTTGATAATTTTTTTCGTTTGATTCTTCTATAGGTTTACATCCTATTAATGTTAAACAAATTATTATAATTAATATTTTTTTCATAATATCTCCCTAAATTAAATATTCTATTGTGACAGTATATCTGTAATATGTATAACTATATGTACAAGTTGAATGACATGTTGTGCCATCTAATGTATCACCAGAATCACATTTATAGCAGTTACTACCACTTCTTTTATAACCTGATGGACATGAATAACTTCCTGAATAACTTGTACAAGTAGCATTATAATTTCCGCGCCAGACACATCTTCCCCAGCAAGCTACATTTCTAGTTTTACCATCTTCACATGAGCCTGACGGAGCTGAACCGCATCCCCATTCTTTTTTATAACCTTTATCATTACATTGAACATAATTACTATTAAATGTACTAGCCCAGCGACCATTACGACATTCGTATTTATTTACACCAGGCTTAGTAGAACCATTACTTCCAGTACATCTTGAACCAGATAAACTCCCACCACTAGGACAGCTATATTTAGAACAATACTTATCGTAATCAGCACTTCGGCGAGTAGCTGAATAAGTACAACTTCTAGTATCGTATCCTGTATAAGAAGAACCACTTTGAAGTGTATATGAAACTGTAGTACCACTAAATGATGATGCTGATACACTACCTGTATTTGTTGAAACTGATTGAATTGCTTTTACTTGAGCACCAGTATTATATTGACCATTATGGGTTCTTGAAGATAGTTCTCCAGTTGTAAATGTTACTTTTTTTAAAATACCTATATTATTAATAGTTATTTTTTGATTACTAACATTACCAACAGCATCCCTAGCCCATATGTAATAAGTTCCATTAGCTGTTACAGTACTACTTACTGTTCTACTGGTTGTAGCACTAATATTAGTCCAAGAAACACTTGATGCAGTACTAGTTTGGTTAATCGCATAAGCTGTTACTCGGCTTTCACTATCACTTAAAGTACCAGTAATAGTAAGTGATGTAACATAATTATTAGTACTCTTACTTATTTGAACCGTTGGAGCTGTTTTATCAATATTAGTAATATTAATTTTTTCTTCCTTTACATTACCATAAATATCTTTAGCACATACTGAGTATGTCCCATTTTGACTAACAACACTAGTTATTTGATTATTAGTAGTTGATACTAAATTACCACATTTATTTAAATTAATCGCATAAGCAGCAATTCCACTTTCATAGTCATTAATATTTGCAGTTATCGTAACTGTATTTTTTGTCCATGCAGTAGGATTTTGACTAATATTTGTAACAGTCGGATATATACTGTCTATTACTACATAATTTCTAGTTGCTTCTTTTGTTACTCCATCAAGTATATAACTATATTTAACAACTTGATTACCAATACTTTTTGTATCAATACTTGATGTTTTACAAGTAATATTACTAGGATTATTTTTAAAATAATCTTTTACTAAATTACCATCTTTATCGACTAAACCTAAATTAATAGTATCTAAATCAGCTAGACAATCAAAGGTAGAATTATAATCTACTATCTTATTTAAAGTTTGAAGATGAGCTTCTACTTCAACAGATGGATAAGTAAATTTATATGCCCCTGTTTCATCTAAAGATACTAAAACTAATTCTTTATCATCAGGAATACTCCCCGAAACAGGATTTTTTAAATCCTCACCAATTAATCCCGATTCCTTTAATTCTTTTAACGAAATTCTAACATAACTTTTATTAGTGTTAAGTTCAGAAGTTAAAGTTATATTATTACTTAAATATAAATCTGTTGCGCTTTTTATTTTATTAACATATTCATCATAACTTTGTTTTTCTCGGTTATCAAATATCTTATTAAAATTAACTCCCACCACTAATACAATAATAGTTAAAATAGTAATTGATACTATTAATTCAATTATTGTAAACCCTTTTTTCTTTTTCATAGCTTCACCCTACTTTAATTATAGTTTTTTTTTTCCATAAATGCAACCCTATTTCATTTTATGTTTAGTAACTAATTCATTTATTTTTCTAAAATGATGATTTATTCCTGATTTACTAATTGGTTTATCAGTCTCTAAAGTTATAATATTAGCAAGTTCAGTAAGTGATGTATCAGGATACTTCTTTTTATACTTAATTATTTCTCTTCTCCGTTCATCTAATAAAATTAATAAATCTTCTTCTTCAATATATTCAATATTATTTAATATAACCTCACTTGACTTAAGTGATTTTTCAATATTAGCTTGCTCACAATTGTTTAATCTATTTACCATATTTTTATGATCTTTATATATTCTAATATCTTCAAAGTAAAATAAAGCATTAGTTGCACCTAAATATTTAATAATATCACTTATATTTTCACTTGATTTAATATAAATCATATATTCTTTCTCTCTTTTTAAAATCTTACTTTTAAAATTTAAACTTATTAACAAATCATTTACTAAGCTTGCTAATTCATAATCTTTAATTAAAAACTCTAAATGATATAAATTTGTTTTAGGATCATTTAAACTTCCACAAGCTAAAAATAACCCTTTTAAAAATGAAGTTTTTTCTTCCATACTAGCTTCTAATATATTTTCTAGTAAATTATTAATATCTGAACTAATAACATTTATTTTATCTTTTATTTCTAAAATATATAAATTTCGGATTTTAAATCTTTTGATAGTTCGGTAAGTCAAATTTATTTCAATATTATAGCTACTTTTTAATAATTTAAATAACCATCTAGCAATCGATGCATTTTCTAACATTATTGTAATTTTATCATTATCAATTTGACTATTAAATTTTAAATATGAATTAAGCGCGATTAAATCATCTACTGGAGTAGAAAATATTTTAGTAATTTCATTTTTAATGATAATAGAGAACGTCACTATTTATCACCCATTAAATATGAATAAACTAAATAAGCTGTTTTTAAAAAATCATGTCTAATCATATTATCTTCTATAGTATATAATTTATCTGAAATTAATTTTATATCTAATTGATTTAATTTTTTTTCATCTAATATAACTGGATATTTTTGTTCTCTAGTTTGATATTTATCACTTAACTTTTTAGATATTTTTGCTTTATTAGCAATTACTGCATCAAGTGAATTTTTACCTAGATATTTTTCTAATATATTAATATGTTTACTAACAGTAAAGTTCATTGTCTCACCTGGTTGAGTAATTAAATTACATATATATAATTTTTTTGCTTTACTTTTATTAATAGCATCTACTACTTCAGGTATCATTAAATGAGGTAGTATACTTGTATAAAGTGATCCTGGTGAAAATATAATTAAGCTCGCATTTTCAATTGCTTTAAAAACTTTTGAATTAACTTTAAAGGTTTTATCATACCAAATTGAATCAATACTTTTTTTAGCTTCAGTTATTTCTTCTTCACCAACTATAACTTTACCATCAGCCATTTTAGCTACTAAATTAACATTTTCTTCAGTAATTGGTAATACTGTTCCATCAATATCAAATATATTACAAAACTCAAGTATTGCATCACTTAAATTACCTTCTAAATCAATTAGAGCAGTTAATATTAAATTTTTTATTGAATGATTAAAATCATTACAGTCATTAGTGCCTTTAACTCTATAATTTAATAATTTATTAACATTATCATCACTGCTACGCATTGTTAATAATACTTTAGTAATATCACCTACTGCAGGAATATCGTATAGTTGTCTTAAGGCTCCAGTGCTTCGACCATTATCTGATACGCTTACTACAGCGGTTATATTTAAAGGAAATAACTTAAGTCCTTTTAATATTTGACTCATACCAGTTCCCCCACCAAATACTACAACATTTTTCATAAAACACTTCCTTTTAGTTATATTATAAGATAGTATCTGCTTTTATGAAAGTAAATCAGCCATTGTTTGACAAAAAAAGATAGTTTTTGAAACTATCTTGAATACCAAAATATGCCTTTGTTAGGTAATTTTAAAAGTGGTTTAGGATCTACTGATTTTACATATTTAAATGTATTCCAACTATAGTAACAATCTCCTGAGCAATCGCTACCATACCACCCTTCTGCTACTACAAAGTGTAAATGAGGTCCTGTAGAACAAGGTCTTCCATAAGCATCATAATCCCAAGGCGTACTTTTTCCTCCGCCTAATGTACCCACTACCGTATTACTGGTTACAACATCTCCAACTTTAACTTTTATAGCTAATAAATGATAGTATGCGGTTGTATATAGTTTACCAGCTATATTATGGTAGACATATACTTGGCGACCACCACATTTAGGATCACTCATGCTAGCTGTAATAACTTTTGCTACTACTCCATTAGCTGATGAGTAAATATTAGTTCCTTCTTGTGATCCACCTATATCTATCGCATTATGATAAGAGTATTTCTCTCCAGTAGTTGGGTGAGTACGATAACCAAAATAGCTTGTAATAGTACCTTTAGTCATTGGTTTTCTAAAATAAATATCACCATTAACATTTAAACATGTAGAAATACTTTCATTTTCTCCACAGCCGATTTCAACTAAATAATTAATATATTCTTGAGTAGATTTTATTTCATCTTTAATGCTCATTAAGACATCTGAATCATTGTCATATGCTTTACCTAAATAGACAACTTCTTTTTCTAATTGAGCAATTTTTTTAGCCAGTTCGATTTCTCTTTCGGCTAACTCTTTTTGTAACTGAGTATTATAATCTATTTTTTCATTCCAATTATTTATTTTTTCGTTACGATGACTAGCAATTTGCTCAGCAATAGCATAACGATATACTAAATCAGCATAACTCTCTGAATTAAATATAAATTCTAAATAAATATTTTCTCCCTTAGTTGCTTGTTCAAAATTAAGTTGATTTTTAAGTTCTTCTTGTAACTGGGCTATTTCAATATTTAATTTAGCTATTTCTATTTTAGCATCACTAATTATTTTTTCATTTTTCTTTATTTCTTCTTGAGAACTAAAAATATTACTTTTAGCTACAGATATTTCATTTTTTGTTTTAGCTGTCTTTTGATCTTGAGCATTAGCTTTATTTTTTAATCCTTGTAAATTTTGTCTTAATTCTTTTAAAGTGCCACCTTTAATCTCGGCATCTACTCTTACAGTAAATACTAAGAAAAATACTAAGACAATAAATATATTTTTAAATATTTTTTTCATATATACCTCTTATATAGTTAAATGTTTTCTAACAGCTCTGATACTGCCAAGCATTCCTACAACTGCTCCTATTCCTATTAGAGCAAGGGACACTATAAATACTATTGATCCTGGTTTTACTAAACTTATTACACTTAATATGTTTGATAATCCCGCTGTAGATAAATTGTTATATGCATATGTATAACCAAATATTGTAATAATTACTGGTAAAATAGCTCCAATAACTCCTAATAAAAATCCTTCTATTAAAAATGGTAATTTTATAACAGTATTACTAGTTCCTACTAATCTCATAATATCTATTTCATTTCGTCTACTAAATATAGTTATTTTAATAGTATTACCTATTAAGAAGGTTGTAACTAATACTAACGCTATTACTAATACTATAGTAACGTTTTTAACAAAATCAAAGATTTTGATAAGTTCATTAACCATTGATTCACCATATTTTACTAAATCTACATGTTCTAAGTTTTTAATGGTTGTAGCAGTCTCATTTATTTCTTTTATATTTTTAACTGTTAAAACAAAGGAATCTTGAAGAGGATTCTCTCCTTCTTCCCAGGTCTCAACAATTTTAGCGTATGTATCACTTTCAGCAGCTAAATTATTTTTTATTTCTTCTTTTGAAGTAAATTTTATCGTATCAATATTATGGATATTTTCTAAACTATTTTTAGTATCTAATATTTCTTCTTCAGAAACTTCTTTATTCATAAGTATTACTATTGTTAATTCATTTTCTATTTCTTTAGTAATGTGATTAACATTATATGAAAGTAGTATCCCGATTGAAACTAAAATTAAAGTTATAACTGTACAAGTAATAGAAGCCATACTTAAACTAAAATTTCTAAAAATACTTTTGAAACTAGATTCAATACTTCTTCCGATAATTCTAAACATTTTCATTAAATTTATATCCCCCTTTTAAATGATCTCCCTCTATTAAACTATCTTTCATAACAATAACTCTTTTTTTCATTCTATTTACTATATCTTTAGCGTGAGTTGCCATCACTATTGTTGTTCCTGATTTATTAATATTATTAATTACATCCATTATTTCTTTAGAAGTTTCTGGATCTAAATTACCTGTTGGTTCATCACAAATAAGTAATTTGGGTTTATTAACAATTGCTCTAGCGATACATACTCTTTGTTGTTCTCCACCAGATAACTGATGTGGAAAACTTCTAGTTTTATCTTTTAAACCTACTTGTTCTAAAGCCTCAATTACTAAAGGTCTTATTTCTGAGTTTTTCATACCATAACTAGCAAGAGCATATGCAACATTTTCATATACTGTTAATTTTGGTAATAATTTAAAATCTTGAAAGACAATTCCGATCTTTCTTCTTAGTTTATATATTTTACTGTTTCTTAGTTTTGCAACATCAATACCGCCCACATAAACAGAACCTGTTGATGGTTTTTCTTCACGATAAAGAAGTTTAATTAGTGTACTTTTACCACTAGCAGTATGACCAATGATAAAAACAAATTCTCCTTTTGAAATAGTTAAATTAGCATTAGCTAAGCCTGTTACACCATTTTTATATATTTTAGTGCAATCTTTAAGTTCTATGAATTCCATCCTACCACCTACTATAAATTATATCATAAAAAAAAGTATATTTTATTGGAAATAAATGTATTTGACACTATAATGTTAGAAAAAAATTTTAGAATCAATTAAAAAGCAAAATATATTTATTATTTTGCTTAAGATTCTTCAGTATCAAGTTCTAAGTTTACATTATTAATAGAAGCAAACCTTTTACTTATTTTTTCAGTAGTAGTATGAATATCTTCAACATCTTTACTTACGGTATTAATGCTTCTAGATAGTTTATCCCACCTATCTTTATATCTACCAAATTCTGTACCTAATTTATTTAATTCTTCATGAATAATTTTAGCATATTTATCTCTTTCCATATTTTTTAATATCATACCAATAATTGTTAAGGTACTCATTAAAGTAGTCGGACTAGTTATCCATACTTTTGATTTATATGAGTATTCAATTAAATCAGGATGATATGCATTTATTTCCGCAAAGATAGCTTCAGCTGGTAAAAACATAATAGCTTCAGCTGCTGTTTCTCCAGCTATAATATATTTATCCTTTATCGCATCAATATGTCTTTTTACATCAGTTTTAAATAATTTTGTTGCGTTATCTCTAACAGTTTTATCTAACTTAGTATTAGTCATTATTTGATAATTCTCTAAAGGGAATTTAGAATCTATTGCGATAGTTCCAAGTGGATCTGGAGCAAAAAGTATTGCATCTACTATACTACTATTAGTTAGTGTATATTGCATTTGATATATTTTATCATTTTTACCAAATATACTATCTAGTATATATTGTAAATTAGTTTCACCAAATATTCCCCTAGTTTTTTTATCAGTAAGTACTGATTGAAGTCCAATTATATCACTTGATAAACCATCTATTTTCTTCTGAGCTTCATCTATTTTACTAATTCGCTCTAAAATAGAAGTAAATGTTTTATTAGTTTTTTCAAAGTTAGCATCTAATCTTTCATTTACTTTATCATTTATATAGTTTAATCTTTTTTCAATAGTTTCATTTAATTCTTTAAAATCTTGTCCTAAAGATTTACTAAATGAGAATTTAAATTCTCCTAATTCTTTTGTTAAATCAGTTTCAAATTTACCTAATCTTAATGTTATTTCTTCATTGTTGTTTCTTCTTACTAAGATAATAATTAATAATATAATTATTATAACTAGTAATGATATTATTACATATTCCATAATCTCTCCTACTCTATATTAAATTTTTTATTAACTATTTTACTTATTATAAAAGCTATTGCTGATATAAAAATAACTTGCAATATTTTTATTGGTTCTTTAAAACTATCTAAAACTGTTATCCCAATAAAACCCCAAAAATATACTAAGAATATTTTACTAATTAATATTGCGATAATAAATTTATTTTGTTTCATTGAAGATAGTCCAGCAACTATATTTATAATAAAGGCTGGGGTAAATGGGATTGCAAGTATTAATACTAATTGTTCTAATTTTAATCTATTTATAATAGTCATCCACTTAGCTATTTTTGTTTCTTTATTCTTTATAAATTTATTATCAAAACTTAATTTGAGATTTTTTCTAAAAATTATAAATGATATATAACAGCCTATACAAGTTAATATCCAGCTAATCAGAAAACCTAATAATGAACCAAAATAATAAAAATTTAAAGTAATAAAAACACTTAGTGGTAAGACAGGAATTATAGATTCTACAACGATTAAAATACCAGCGAGTATTGGTGCTAATAATCCTATATTGTTAAGTATTTCGGTAATAAATATATCTATTTGTTTTAATAATTCCATAAGATCACTATTAACAGTATACTACAAATTAGTGTTAAAAAAAAGAAGTTAATTTATAACTAAAGTAACATCATAGCCATAAGCTTCTAATATAGATGTTACTCTTTTACTTTTAACTCCTTTGTGACAATAAATATAATATTTAATATTTTTATCTAAATATTTTTGATGATTATTAAGTAAGTTTTCATATGGATGATAATTCTTATCTAAATCAATTAAAATTCCATCATGAAGATAACTATTTTTATTAATTGTTTTCATATTATATTATATGAAATATTAATAAAAGATAAACTAAATTAGCTTATCTTTTATTCATCAGTAAAGAAATCATCATAGTACTGATCATCAGTTATCTGATTATCACTTACTACTAAACTATCTTGATCGATATTTATAATTGGTTCTATATCTTCTTCTTGAGAATTTCCTAAAAAATCATCAAATTTTTCATAAATCGTATGTTCTAACTTTTCAATTGGTTCTGGTTTATGATCTTCAGTTTTCTCTTCAGCTTCAAGCTGAGCGATTTTAGCATCGATTCTTTTAACCAAATCATCAATATTGAAATTAGGCATATTTTTTTCTGGTTGTCTTTCTATTTCTTCTTCTTTAATAGAAAGTTCTTCAACTTCTTGATTTTCTTCTATAGAAAGTGGTTCATTAAGTGGATTGAAAGTTGTAATTGGTTTTGATTTTACTTCTTGAATAGGTTCTTCTTCTTTTTTCTGAATATGTGAAAATACTCCTAAATGCGATGTTTCTTTTTGATCATCTTTTTTCTCAATATTATCTAAAGCTTCAAATAATTTATTCCTTTTTTTAGTTTTAACAAATTCTTTGATATCAAATAATTCAACTTGAGTTTTATGTCTTTCAGTAAGTTCACCTTTTGAAAAATTAAATCCCCAATTTATTTCATAGCTTGGTTTTAACTTAGTTCGGTAAGGATTAAGTCTAGTTCTTAATATTACTACTTCATTTAACTGCATTTTTTGTAAATCACTTACTGTAATAAGTGGAGTTGATGCAGTTTTATCTTTATCTTCAGATTTAACCTCACCACAAAGTTTACTTATTTCTTCTAAAGCAGCAAGCTCAGTAGTTATTAAATATACTAAGTTACCACAGTTACTTCTAATTGTTTCGGCATCTTCCTTACCATATACATCATTAAGTTGAGCAAAGTTTTGAATGATAAATGTGAATCTAATTTTTCTTGATCTTGCTGCTGTTACCATGGTTGTAACATCTTTAAGGGGTGGCATGTTAGCAAACTCATCTAAGATAAAGTTAGTTCTAAAAGGAAGTTTACCCCCACTTTCTTGAGCTACATCTATTAATGTTTCATAACATTGTTTGATAAATATAGTTGCAAGAGCATGATAGGTAGTTTTTTCATCATGAATAATCATAAATACGGCTGTTTTTTGAGTACCTATATCTCGCATATTAAAATCACTGTAAGATAGCATTTCCGATAATTGTTCACGAGATGCGAAAAGACGAATTTTTTGTCTAAATACTGATAAGATTCCACCTTTAGTTTCAGCAGGAGCATTTATCGTATTTGATGCAAAGACATATGCTGAAGTTGATTCTCCTTTTAATAAAAAATATTCTTTTATATAGTCACTTGTAGCAAATTTTTCTTCTCCTACTGTTGACATATAACTAATTGAATTTAAATTAATTTGTCTTTCTTCAGCATCTTCAAATAATCCTAGCGAAAGACCCGAAAAGTAGTCAGCTGCACTTTTTTCCCAAAATGGTTCTGCTTTATTACTAGGATCATATAAAATATTTAACGCTACGTCATCTAATAGTTCGGTTGCTTTATCTGTATTTCCTGCTTTATATAATTGATATGGTAATGTTAATGGATTCCAAGCGTTACCTAAATTAGGATTTCTAAAGTTTAAAACAATAATATTATATCCTTTATTACGAAGCATTTCGCTGTGATTACGATGTAACTCTCCTTTAGGATCAGTTAGAATCATACTTTCTCCAGCTTTAGCTAGACTTTGAACTAGTGGATCTACTACTGCAGTTGTTTTACCAGAGCCAGTTGCTCCTATAACTAGGGTATGATTTTCGCCATTATCAACCCACATTTCTTTTCCGTTATTAATTAAAGTTATCCCTGCTGCTTCAGTAGTGTCATCAGCGATATTTACTTTTACGATATCCTTAGCACTTTTCATTTCACGATCTTTAGTCCAGCGGCTATATCCTTTTTCATCTTTTTCACCAAGTTTTAAACCTAAGCCTGATCCATCACGATCAAATATATATGAAGATACACTTAAAAATATTGATACAAGTACAGAAATAAACACGACTAATGTCGCACCTAAATACGGACTTTTAAATGCTGGAAATGGATTTAATCCAGTAAAAAGACCTTCATTTAAAAGTGAAGTAACATTTAAGACAGCTACTGCACATAAATAAAGTAAAAATATACAAAATATTATAAATATAATTAAGTCTTTAGTTGTTACTCTAAATCTCATGGGTCTCTCCTCGTAAATTTATTATATATCAAAAATTGATTTTACGCTACTATTAGCGGTTAGAATTCCTTACTTTAAGATAAATTGTTATACCTACTCCTATTAATATAATAGTAGTTATAATATAAACAGCAACTAATGTAGTTTGACCAAAATATCCTTCTTCATCTAATTCTAATAATTTTAATTGTTTTTCTTGAAATTGATTACTTATTTCTAAATCTATTTTTTTATTTAAATAATTATTTCTATTTAAATACCAGTAGTAATTATTATCTATTATTTCATCAGCATTATTATTTAAAACATTATGATTAGTAGTAAATTTTATTGTCAGGCGTTCTAATTTTGGGTAATTGATAAATGCTTTAATATCTTCTCCACTATTAATAGTTATTTTTTCTTTATTGTAATTATATTTAAGAAACTCTGTATTTGAATAAACTATTGTTGAATATTTATATTTCTCTTTTGAAAAATTACTATCGTATTTTAAACCTAAATTATCTGGTGTAGATATTTTATTTATATTATAATAATCAACTCCAGCAAATTTAGTATTAGTTTCTGGTTTTTCTTCTCGATAATCACTTGCAATAGATGAATTTTCGGCTTTTTCAATTAAATATTGATAAGAGGGATTTTCATTATTCCAAGATGTTTTATAATAGTTATTTATTTCCAAAGTCTCTTTGAAAATACCACTATCTAACTCCAAGGTATAAACTGATTCACAGCCTGATACTGTTATTATCATTATTATTAGTAATATTATTTTATATTTCATAAATCACCTTTATATTTTACAATTATTATGATAATAATTATCCATATCAATTATTTTATAATTAGAATTTTCTATTTTACTTTTATTCATTGTTGAAAACTGAACTCCACTTGGCGTTGATTCAGCTGTTTGCAAATATGTTTTTTTATTTTCAATAACCATAATAACATGATCAGGAATTACGAGTAAATCTCCAGGTGATGCTTCTTCATAAGTTATAGTAGTTCCATAACCACTGTAATTAGAAGCAGTTGTTCCACCACTTACTCCTGCTGTGTTCATTGACCAAGCAACAAAACCACTACAGTCTAAACCGCTGTAATAAAATATAGTTCCTTTTTCTGTTGGTATACTTGCGCCGATATTAGTTCCCCAGTTATTATCAATACCACCTTGATAATTATGTCCTCCACCATAATAATATGGTAGATGATAACCTTTTTGATGTAAGCCATATATTAAACCAGTAGCAGCTCCAGCTACACCTGCTCCAGTACATTTTCCACCAATGTTTATTTGGGAATTAATAAATTCATCTAAAAATGTTATTCCATCTAGTCCTAATGCTGATATAAGAGAAGTGTTTATTAATTTTTTTGTTTCACTGACATTAGGATATTCTTCTAATAAAGAAATATTATTGTGTTTTTTTATATAATCAATTGTTATTTGATGAATTTTTTGATTTGTAATATCTAAATAATTAATTCCATCTATTGTTTCAAAATCATCTTTTATTTCAGTGTAAACATCAATATATCTACTTGAAAAAGCTGATAATAATTTTTGATTAAATGCTTCTATATCTTGATTAGTTATAAAATATTCATTTTGAGAAGCTAATTCTTCATCAATTGGATTAACTGACATAAAATATACTTTTACTTTATCATAATTATTTATTAATATATTATAAGCATTAATATACTGATCAATATTAGATAGATCACTTAATCCTAAATTAATAACCACAAATTTTTGAATATTAGCACTAGTATATGCTAGTAATTCATTTTTACCAGTTTCAATAAACCAGTCATAACCTTTATTTGCATCACTTATATAAGTTATTTGATTTTTATTAAGTGATGTATTTAAACTAGATACTCTAGAATCTCCTAAATAGATTAAAGAATTTTCGATTTGTTCATTACTTAATACATTAGGACTTACATAAGCTGATGCTTGATTATAACTACCAGATCCATCGGTTAATGATAACATCGTATCTGGAAGCATCATTATTACGATTAATATAATTACAATAAATGGTACTAAAAATAAATATAGCATAATGTTGTTTTGTTTTTTAGGTTTAGGTTTAGAAGATGATAAATCTGGAGTATCTATATTATCAGTTAAAGAATCAAGAGCATTTAGATTATCTGGTGAACTAGATGATGCATCTAAAGCTTTATCAGCTAGGTCGATAGCACCTAAATCATCAGCTTTATTTAATACATTTTGCATTCCTTCACCAAGAGGTGAATTTTTAGTTGCTTCTGTTAAAATTTGACCACCAATATTTAATAAAGCATCTCCTACTTTAGTTTTAGAGGCAATATCAACAGCTTTTCCACCAACACCTGGTGCAAAATAGTTAGCAGCTGCTTTAGCTCCAGTTTTAACTATTTTAGTATTTGTTTGATTACTTTTTAAATCTTGTAATTCTTCTTCATTTGTATATTCTTCCATATTTATCACCTCTCTTTCATTTAATTTTTATTAGATAGTAATTATATCAAACATTACTTTATATTGCATGATACTATATTCATTAAATATAAATGTATTGTCATTGGAATCTACAATATAAAATTGTTTGTAACTACCTTTTGATGTAACATTTAATTCTTTCACATTCCCATCAATAAATCGATCACTTAATAAATTAGCAAAATAATCTTTAAATTTATTAATATTATTAAATCTTTCTTCTCGATATTCAGGCTCTAGTAAATCATAAGCCAGTTCTGGATCTACTATAATTAGTTTCACATATTCAGCTAAGTATTTACGAGCTATTTGTTCTTCATTCATATTAATAGGTATTATTTCGTTTACTTGATAATTTTTTAGGTATTCTCTATTATTTGAGTCTTCATTATTATTAAATACATCTTTATCAATTAGATAAGCAATTAATAAACCAAATAATAATATTAAACTACAAATTATTAAAGTTTTCTTATTTTCTTTAATAAATTCCATTAGCTTTCCTCCTTAAATATCTCTCCATTATAAGGAGTTACAGCATAGGTATTATTTTTGTTATCCAAATCTATTATTAAATAATAATCATCTGGTTTTTGATAACCATCCATTATAATTTTATTTAAATGCCCATAAAGATAATATCTAATTAAATCTTCAGTTAAATTCTCTTGATACATTTTTCTTGCTTCAAATGAATATTCACCAGGTTCTAATTTATTTAGTTTTTCTAAAACGTTATTTTTAGTAATATTATTTATTTCTATATATTTATCATTTAATAATAACATTAAATTATTTTTATCTTGTTCTTTTAAATAATTTATATATTTATTACCAGCATTACTTATTGTAAAAAAGTGGCTATAATTATTAACTAATGTTATTTTTATAGACTCTTTATGATTTGTATTTTGATTACGATAATCATGAATATAAAGACCTATCGCTATCAATAGAATAAATATAATTAATAAAATTGTATTTCTTTTAGTAAATTCAAAATTCATATTTTTCACCTTTATCCACAATTATTACTAACATAATTTGTCATCTCATTTATATGTTGAGATGCTCTTTTTTGACATGTATTTGAGCCACCTGCTGGTCTTTCAAATTCTACACAAAATTTGTAAGCTAAATCTTCACCACTATCATTATTTATTTTTAATGACTTATATAAATTATAATATCCATTTTCTAATTCATAATTTAAGAAACTTATTTGACTATCTATATTTGAGTATGTTCCTCGAAACATATTCATTAAATTACTTTTTCTAGTTTTATGCCACTGGAATAGTCCATAACTAGTACCTTGGTCTCCATCTATTATTGGATTAAAACTACTTTCAGCTTTAGCATTAACCATTAATCCAATTGTTCCATTAGTTGAATAACCACTGGCTAACAAGGTTTTACAAACTGTTTCCTGATTAGTATTTCCTTCAACTAGTAAGGTTTTAAATGTAGTCGATCTTGGATTTTCAGCAGTTATATAATCAAGGGGATTTACTACTGATAAAATAGAATCACTTCCGATTCTTATTTCAAAGTGTAAGTGAGAACCAGTTGATGTTCCACTACTTCCCATTTTTCCAATTATTTGTCCTTGATTAACACTGTCTCCTTTTTTAACTCTAATGCTATCCTCATGTAGATGGGCATATAAAGTATGATTTCCATCACCATGCGAGATTATTATATAGTTACCATATGTTCCACCACATGAATAGGAACCACCTGATATACAACCATTAACTACGGTTTCTACTATACCAGATCTTGCAGCTATAATATTAACTGTCCCAACTGGACCCCCACCGCCAATATCAAGACCGTAATGTGGTGTTTCAGCTCTTCCAGTTGTTGGATGAGTTCTAAGACCGTATAAACTAGTGATTCTTGTGGTTACAGGATCACCCATTGCATACTCCCTGCCAGATCCATCAGTAGTAATTTCTGAACCTCCGATTGGCCACCAATACTCAGAATTATTGATACTCATTAAACGAACTGTATCTACTCTAGAACCACGTAAGGCAAGAACACTTTTAATATTTCTTACTATTTTTTTTCGTGCTTCAATTAATTCATCGGTATATTCAAGAGCAATTTCACGATTTTCATATTTATGAAATTCTGTCATCGACTCAAATTCGGTTTTATTTAATATAGTCTTAAAATAATGATTAAGATGAGCTTTTTTATCAAAGTAATTACTACTTTCTAAAAATTCCCAATATTTATTTAATGTTTCTGGAGAATATTGTTTACCAGATAGCATTTCATATTTTGTCCCTTCAGGATATTGACTATGTAAAACTTCACAGTGTTTTTGCTCCTGATTTTCTAAGCCAAAAAACCAATTTACTCCAGATTTTACAGCCATATATTCCCAGAATCCAACTACAGAAGAATCAGCTGTTGATGCACAGACATTTCTTCCTTCAACTAAAGTAGGAACTCCACCATTTGGACATGTTTGAGAAACTGTACCATCGTCATTTATAACTTCACTAATATCACCATATAAACCATAACATTTTGAAACATAACCAAACATATTTTTTATTAAAAGATTTAAGGTATCTTTTTCTTTGTCAAAATATTCAAAATCAGGTTCATCATCAACAACTGTTTCAAAATTTAAATCAGGATCAAAATTATAAAAATTTTTGTTTTTATCAATTATATTTTTATAAAAACTACCAGTATCAGTAAATAAGTCTGGTGTTAATTCATGAAAAGTTGTCGCGATTAATATATTATCATCAATTAAATATCCTCTTCTTTGATATCTAGCTAGTAATTTATAGAGCCTGGTATAATATGTTCTTTGTTTAGATAAAACTATTTCAATACATTTTTCTTGTTCAGCTGAAGTATCTTCATTAACACAAGCACCCGTCCAATATTTTTTATTTTCTTCAGCAAATTTATCAAAATCAAAGTCGGCATAATTAAAATAAGCAGCATCTACATTTATATTAAATGCAAAAAAAGTTATTAAAAAGAAAAGTATAATATACTTCTTTTTTAATAACATATATATTTTATTAGTGTTAATCTTCATGTAATTCACCGCCTAAATTTTATAATCCTCCGCCTGAACCAAATGAATCAAGTTCATCTTGGGTTAATACAACATTTATTCTCATTCTTCTAGAACCACAGACGAATAACGCTTCTCCTTGACTATAACTTTTAATACTTTCTTTTTCATTATCATTTAAATCAATTAATTTTGATAAATCTTCAACAGCTTGTTTTTTAAGTCCCATTACTAAGTAATATGAAGCATTATCAAATATTGCTTTTCCGTGAGTGATCATCTTTGGATCACTAAAATCACTTGGTTGTTGGGTTATGATAATTGTACCTGTATTATATTTACGAGCACGTCTTTGAATTTGAGCTAAGAAAGAAGCTCCTAATTCATTACCACCAGCCATTAATACATGGGCCTCATCAACCTCTAGAACTGTATTAACATTTCTATCTAAAGTCAGACTCCATGCATATTTTAAAATATTGAAAAACAATGCATTTCTGATATTTTCATCACTATTCATAAGTTCTTTTATATTAAATACAACAAAATTACTTTTAGTTTCAATAGTTGTATGTCCATTGAAATAATATTTTAATTCATTAACTAAAGGTCTGATTTTTAATTCTAATCTTTCTAAAACATCTTTTTCTCTAGTAGCTTCAGGCATAGATAATAACTTCCCTTTAATTGTTGAATATACATCATCAAAAATTGGAAAATCTTTTGAAGTAAAACCACTGAAATCGGTTTCAAAATGAATATTAAATCTTTTATATGTATCTAAGACTATTTCACTAAACATTGCTAGGACATCTTCTTCAATAGTTGGAAAATAATATT
>CAYTQE010000006.1:0-19614 GCA_964439985.1 uncultured Muribaculaceae bacterium
ACTAAGAACAAGTAGTTCTCAAGCTATTTATATCTTAAATCATACATGGTATAATAATAATAGAGGTGCAAGTTAGATGCAAAGCGAAGAACTATTAAATAAAATAAAAATAAAATTAGAAAAAACTGAAATAATAGGGAGGTCACTTTGACCTTGAAAACAAGAAATTAAAAATAAAAGAATTAGAATTAGAATTAAGTGATGCCAGTACATGGAATAATCCAGTAGAAGGAAATAAAATCAATTCTGAATTAATTAATTTAAAAAAAGAAGTTTTAAGTTATGAGAATATTAAAAATGATTTAACTTCTTATCAAGAACTTTTAACTATTAGTGATGAAGAAACAATAGTTAATGAAATAGAACAAAATCTATTAGATATTAACAATAGACTTGAAGATTTAGAGTTAAACACACTTCTTAATGGAAAATATGATAGTTCTAATTGCTACTTAGAAATTCATCCTGGTGCTGGAGGAACTGAAGCTTGTGATTGGGCTAGCATGTTATTAAGAATGTATGAACAATTTTGTAGTAAGAATAATTATCAAATTGAATATATTAATATTCAAGATGGAGAAGAAGCAGGAATTAAAAATGCTTTAATTAAAATCTCAGGAAAATATCCTTATGGATATTTTAAAGGAGAACAAGGTGTCCATAGATTAGTTAGAATTAGCCCATTTGATTCTGGAGCTAGAAGGCACACATCATTTGCAGCTATATCAGTAATTCCAGAAATTATTCAATCAAATGATATAATGATTAAAGATGAAGATATCAGAATAGACGTTTATAAAAGTAGTGGTAAAGGTGGTCAAGGAGTAAATACAACTGATTCAGCAGTAAGAATTACACACCTATCAACTGGAATAGTTGTAACTTGTCAAAATGAAAGAAGCCAAATACAAAATAAAGAAACAGCAATGAAAATATTAACAAGTAAATTAGAACAAATAAAAGAAGAAGAACATGAAAAAAACCTAAATAATTTAAAGGTTCATCAAAACATAGATTTTGGAAGTCAGATTAGAAACTATACTTTAGAACCATATAAATTAGTTAAAGATGTTCGTACAGGACATGAAAATACTAATGCAGAAGCTGTTTTAAATGGTGATATACTTCCATTTATGGAAGCATATTTAAGAATGAAGAGGTAAAAATGAAAAAATATTTAAAAATAATTAGCGGGTCATTATTAATTGCTCTTGCATTTAATATGTTCTTTTTGCCATATGAAATAATTCCCAATGGTATCTATGGATTTGCTTCCTTACTTAATTTTATAACAGGATATGATCCAGCATTATTTATAATAATCGTTAATTTATCATTAATAATTATAAGTTTAATTACTTTAGGTTTACATAAATCTAAAGAATATGTTTGGCCAGGATTATTAATTCCTTTATTCATTTATATAATTAATATATTTAATCAATATTTTACACTAGATAGTATTGAAAAAATTACTGCTGTAATAGCGGGGAGTTTTATAACTGGAATAGGATATGGTTTAATATATAAAGAAGGTAAAAATGTTGGTGGAGTTGACATTATTCAAGATATTATTAATAGTGTCACTAAATATAGAAATTATTTACCTTCATATTTAATAGAAGGAATAGTGTTTCTATTAACAATTATAATTCTAGGTTTAGAGAGCATGATATATTCACTTATAGTTATAACAGTAGTAAGGTATATGACTACTAAATCAAAAGTAGGTATTAGTTCTAGCAAAACATTCTATATTATTACTACCAAAGAAAATGAAGTTAAAGAATATATTATGAATGAACTTAATCAAGATTTAACCGAGTTTAATATCAAAGGTGGATATAGTAAAAACAAATCAAAAATATTAATGACAGTAGCAGATACTAAAGGTTATTATGTATTAAAAGAAGGTATATTATTAATTGATCCAAAAGCATTTATTTCTATAACAGATAGTTATGAAGTAATAAATAAAAATTTAAGTATGTCTAAACAAAAGAAGAAAATAGATGTATAATTTATTTTTTAATACAAAAATAGGGATATTGGAGATTATTTGTAACAAAGATTATCTTTTAGAAATTAAAATAGTCGATAAGAAAGATAAAGAAGAAAGTAATCAATTGTGTTTAAAAGTTAAAAAACAGTTAGAAGAATATTTTAATCAAAAAAGAACAATATTTGATATACCAATTAAATTAACTGGTACAAAATTTCAAAATGAAGTTGGGAATTCAATAATGAAAATACCTTTTGGACAGACTATTACATATTTAGAATTAGCAAAAGATATTAATAACCCTAAAGGAGTAAGAGCAGTAGCTAATGCAGTAGGCTCTAATAAGATATTAATAATAATACCGTGTCATAGAATAGTAGGTACTGATAAAACATTAACTGGTTTTAGTGGAGGATTAGAAAATAAAATAAAGTTATTAAAACTAGAAAATAATAAAATATTAATTAAACAAAACTTAAAAAAATCTCTAATAATAAAATAAAATGAAACAGAATATATAAAGTTTCATTTTTTGAATATATTTAATTATGAAAAAAATTATATTATTGCTATTTATATTTAACTTTGTAATTTTAACTATTTTTAATGTTAATGCTAATAATTTAACTTTTCCTTTAATTGGGAAAATATTAGTAATTGACGCAGGTCATGGCGGAGTTGATAATGGTGCTAGTTATAAAGAGATAAAGGAAGATAATATCAATTTAGAAATAAGTTTAAAACTTAAAGAAGAACTTGAAAAAAATGGTGCTACAGTAATAATGATACGAGAAGGAGATTATGATTTATCTAAACCAAATGCTCTTTATCGTAAAAAAAGTGATTTTGATAACCGAATAAAAGTAATTAATAATAGTGATTCTGATATGTATTTAAGTATTCATCTTAATTATTATAGTAACCCTAAATATTTTGGCCCTCAAGTATTTTATACCAATAATTTCAAAGAAAATGCAATAATAGCTCAAACTATTCAAGATGAATTAAATAAGAATTTAAATACTAATAGAAAAATTAAACCTAATAGTAATTCTAATTATATGTATTCAAAATTAAATGTTAAAGGGGTATTAATTGAATGTGGATTTTTATCTAATCCAACTGAACGCAGCAATTTACAATTAGAAAAGTATCAAAAAGAAATAGTAATAATAATTTCTAAAGCTATTATAAATTATTATAGTTAATTCTAAGTAATATTAAATAATTTATCGATAAAAAATATTATTGTTAATTTAATTTATTTTATGATATAATTTTATAATAGGTGAGACAATGGCAGTTAAGGTATTTAAAACAATTGATGAGCAAATCCAAATATTACAAAACAAGGGATTAATAGTTGAAGATATTGATTTTGCCAGAGATATTTTGATTAGAGAAAACTACTTTTTTATTAGTGGTTATCGACATCTTTTTTTAAAAAGCCCAAAAGATAAGAAATATATTAAGGAATCTACCTTTAGAGAATTATATTCTGTTTTTAATTTTGATCGTCAGATTAGAAATATAATATTTAAAAATTTATTGATAGTTGAAAATAATATGAAAAGCATCTTTTCTTATCAATTATCAAGAAAGTATGGATATCGCGAATCAGATTATTTAAAAGTATCTAACTTTTCTCAAGAATCAGAAAAGTCTAGGCAAATTAATGATCTTTTAAAAAAAATGAAAAAACAAATTAGAGTAAATGGTGGTCAACATTCGGCAACAAATCATTATATAAGTAATTATGGATATATTCCCTTGTGGGTTGTAGTAAAGGTTTTATCTTTTGGTATTGTTAGTGAATTATTTACCATAATGAAAAGAGAAGATCAAGAAGCAATATCTAATATATATAACGTAAGTGTTCCTAACTTAATTGTGTATATGCCAATACTTGCTAATTTTCGTAACCTATGTGCCCATGAAGATATATTATATAATCATAAAACTCAAAGAGCGATTGAAGATACTAAATATCATAATGCATTAAATATTTCCCTTATGGATGGTGAATATATTTATGGTAAAAATGATTTATTCGCGCTTATTATAATATTAAAACAATTATTAAGAGCAGATGAATTTAGACTATTAATAAATGAAATAAGTTACGAAATAAATATTTTAACTGGTAAATTACATACAATTACAATTGGTAAAGTATTAGATGCAATGGGAATACCAGTTAATTTTAAAGAATTATCAAATTTATAGGAGTGATGAAGATGAGAAGAAACAAAAAATTATTAATCGCACTTGTAGGTGTAATAGGAATATTAATAGGTGTAACAGGAATATATTATGGTACAACTAAATTTGGTTGGTTTTCGCAAACAATAGTAAATAAGTTAGAAAAAGAAGTTACAGTTAATGAAAGCGGAATAGCTGATGCAGTAGAAAAAATTTATGATTCAGTAGTAGTAATAGGTGCTTATAAAGATGAAAAACTTGCAAGTAGTGGAACTGGATTTGTATACAAAGTTGATAATAAAAAAGCATATATAATTACAAATGCTCATGTTATATCTAGCTCAAATAGTGTAAAAGTCAAATTTACTGATAATAAAGTAATGGAAGTTGATGTTGTTGGTCAAGACGAATATGCTGATATTGCAGTATTGTCAGTAGCAAGTGATAAGATTATTTCCGTAGCAGAAATCGGTAGTAGTGAAATAGCAAGACTAGGAGATACATTATTTACAATTGGAGCTCCACTTGATACAGAATATTCATGGACAGTAACAAGAGGAATACTTAGCGGAAAAGATCGACTAGTAGAAGTAGGTACTGGAAATTCAGGAGTCGCAAACTGGGTAATGAGCGTTATGCAAACAGATGCGGCAATAAATTCTGGAAATAGTGGAGGACCTATAGCGAACTCTAATGGTGAAGTAATAGGTGTTACTAACATGAAATTAGTTAGTAGTGGAGTAGAAGGAATTGGTTTTGCTATACCTATAGAAGATGCAATCCACTATGCAGATCAACTAATAGAAAATAAAGAAATAATAAGACCTGTATTAGGTGTAGGAACTTTAAATGTTACTGATACTGAATCATTAAGATTCCAATATGGAATATCAATAGATTCATCAATTACAAGTGGGGCAGTAGTAGCGTATGTTCAAGCTGGTTCTCCAGCAGCAGAATCTGGACTTGATAAAGGTGATGTAATAACTAAATTTGGAGACTATGAAATTACAACATCTGCTAAATTAAGATATTATTTATATAAATATAATTTAGGAGATAAAGTAAAGTTGACATATCTAAGAGGTACTAAAGAAAAAACTATAACAATTCATTTAAATGAAAAAGCAGGATAAAAGGCTGGAAAGCCTTTTTCTTTTGTGCTATACTTTCTCAAGAAAGAACGTGTTAATATGTTAAAAGCAGGAATAGTAGGACTTCCTAATGTTGGAAAAAGTACTTTATTTAACGCTATAACTAAAAAAAATATTTTAGCGGCTAACTATCCTTTTGCAACTATAGATCCAAATGTTGGAGTAGTTGTAGTACCTGACTATCGACTTGAATTTCTAGAAGAAATATATTTAACTAAAAAAACTACTCCTACTACTTATGAATTTACTGATATTGCTGGTTTAGTAAAAGGAGCTTCAAAAGGAGAAGGGCTAGGTAATAAATTTTTATCTCATATTAGAGAAGTAGATGCAATAGTTGAAGTAGTAAGATGTTTTGAAGAAACAGATATAATCCATGTTGAAGGTAATGTTGACCCAATCAGAGATATAGAAATTATAAATACAGAACTAATTATTTCTGATTTAGATATAATTCAAAATAGAATAAATAAAATAAGTAAAAAAGTATCTATGTCAAAAGATATTAAAGAGAAATTAGAATATGAGACATTAAAAAAATGTGAAGAAAATTTATTAAAAGATCTTCCTTTAAGAAGAATAGAGTTATCAAAAGAAGAAATATTAATTGTTAAAAACTTTTCATTAATAACCATAAAACCCATTATATATGTAGCAAATGTTAATGAAGAAGATGCAATAATAGGCAAAAATAAATATACAGAAATAGTATCAGAATATGCATCTTTAGATAATGCATCAGTTATAGTAATGAGTGCTAAAATAGAAAGTGAGTTATCAGAACTTAATGATGATGATAAAAAAATATTTTTAACTGATATAGGTATCACTAATAGTGGACTAGATAAACTTATATACGCAACTTATAACTTATTAGGACTAGAAACATTTTTTACAGCTGGTGATGATGAGTGTAGAGCTTGGACATTTAAAAAAGGATATAGAGCCCCTGAATGTGCAGGAATAATCCATTCAGACTTTGAAAGAGGATTTATTAAAGCTGAAATAATGTCATTTAATGATTTTAAAGAATATAAATCTGAATTAAAAGTCAAAGAAGCTGGTAAAATGAGATTAGAAGGAAAAGATTACTTAATGCAAGATGGAGATATATGTTACTTTAGATTTAATGTTTAAAGTTTTAAACATTTATCTTAATAAACTGAAAACATCTAAACGATAGTGTTTACATAAACTATAATGGTATGCTATAATACTAAGCAGAGCTTTTATGGCTCCTTGCCTATTTTTATAATAGGCCGTTTAGACCAGAAGGAGGGAAGAAAATGAAAAAATATGAAATTATGTTTATTGTAAAAACTACTATTGATGAAGCAACCGTTAAAGAAACTAATTCTTCTTTAAAGTCAATTATCACTGAATTATCAGGTAAGATAACTGATGAAAAAGATATGGGACGCAGAGATCTTGCTTATCCAATCAATAAAGAAATTAGTGGTTTTTATTATGTTTTTAATTGTGAAGCAAATAATGAAGCGATTGAGGAATTTGATCGAAAAGCAAGACTTAATGAAAACATAATAAGACATTTAATTATAAAATTAGATGAGGAGTAAAATATGAATAATGTTAGTTTAGTTGGTAGAATTACCAAAGACCCAGAACTTAGAACCATCGCAAGTGGAAGTGTTACAACAACAGTAACAATAGCGATTAACAGAAGATTTACAAACCAAGCTGGAGAAAGAGAAGCAGACTTTATACCTGTAGTAGTATGGAATAAACAAGCAGAAAATTTAGCTAAGTATTGTCAAAAAGGTTCACAAATCGGAGTAACTGGTAGAATACAAACTAGAAGTTACGATGCTCAAGATGGAACAAAAAGATATGTTACAGAAGTAATTGCTGAAACAGTAACGTTCCTAAGTAGTAAAAATGAAGGTGCTTCAGGTTATACACCTAATATGGCACCTAATTATAATAATGGTGATAATAATCATGTTGAGACTTCTGATATAAGTGAAGATCCTTTTAAAGATTTTGGTTCAGAAGTAGTATTAAGTGATGATGACCTACCATTTTAAGGAGGAAAATTAATATGGCAGAATTTTATCGTAAAAAGAAAAGAATATGTCAAATGTGCGCAGGTAAAAGTGTTGACTATAAAGATGTAATGATTGTTAGTAAATATATTAATGATAAAGGTAAAATAGTTCCTAGACGTATGTCTGGAGCTTGTGCTAAACATCAAAGATATATTGCGATGCAAGTTAAAAAAGCACGTTTTATGGCATTAATACCATACGTAAGATAAAAGATACTCGATATCTTTTTTTCTTTGGCTTTGCTATAATATAATTATGAAAAAAGCAAAAATTATTTTAATAATAATAACTTTAATATTATGTACTTCTTGCTATAAAAAAGAACCTGATAATGTCATTCTTTCTCTTTTAGATGAAATAGAAGTTTATAAAGATATTATGTTTAATGACCTGATTGCTGATTCAAATGTTGAAATTATCAGTGATAATTTTAAAGTTATTAATAATAATATAGGAGTTAATAAATATCAAATTCATTATAAATATAATAATAAAAAGTATAAACGAGATTTTCAAGTTAATATTGTTGATAACACAACCCCATTTATTTATTCTAGTTCTAATAGAACGATTTATTTAAATAATAATCATGATTTTTGTGAAGAATTAATATTTGGTGATAATTATGATTCAAACCCTAAGTGTGAAATTATTGGAGAATATAATAACTCTATTATTGGTAAATATAATATTCAAATGAAAGTAACTGATCAAAGTAGTAATGAAATAACTAAAGATATGGTTATAAATGTAATAGAGAAAACCGCTAATTCACCAACTAAACAAGAAGAAAGATTAGATTTTTCTACTGTAATAAACAACTATAAAGGTGCTAATATTACCTATGGGATAGATGTTTCTAGTTGGCAAGAAGATGTTAATTATAAAGAGGTAAAGAATGCTGGTGCTTCTTTTGTAATGATTCGCTTAGGTTATCAAGGAAGAGATACTGGTAAATTAAACATTGATAGTTACTTTCAACAAAATATAACTAATGCAGTAGAAGCTGGCTTAAATGTAGGAATTTATTTATATACTGATTCATCATCTATCAAAGAAGCAAAAGAACATGCCGAGTGGGTATTAGAAATATTAGATAATAGAAAACTAGATTTACCAATTGCTTTTGATTGGGAAGATTTTTCTAAGTTTCGTAAACACCGAATCAGTTTATATGAATTAAATGAGATGGCAAATATATTTATTAAAACTGTTAATAATGGAGGATATAAAGGAATGATTTATAGTAGCAGAACTTATTTAGAAAATTTTTGGGAGAATAAACATGATTACCCAGTTTGGCTAGCGCATTATACTAAAGAAACTACCTATGAAGGCAAATATTTAATGTGGCAATTATCTAATACTGGAAGAATACCTGGAATAGATGGTCCTGTTGATATAAATATAATGTATGAGGCTAATTATGAATAAAGCAACATTTACAATGATAGATGAATATTTTATATGTCAAAATTGTAATAAAGAAGTTCAACCACTTAAGTATACAGCTCGTAATCATTGTCCATACTGTTTAACTTCAAAACATGTTGATTTAAATCCTGGTGATCGTTTAAATGATTGTCACGGCTTATTAAGACCAATATCAATTGAAAAATCTAAAAAACAAGACTTTAAAATTATATTTAAATGTGATAAGTGCCATACAATTAAAAAAAACATAATGGCTAAAGATGATAATATAGAGTTAATAATTGAACTAAGTAGATTTTAAGATAAAGATACAAATAACTAAAGTATCTTTTTTTTCTATCATTTGATATAATATTATGTAGCTTAAGGAGGTTATTTTTATGAAAGTGATCTTATTACAAGATATTAAAAAACAAGGTAAAAAAGATGAAATAATTGAAGTAAGTGATGGTTATGCTCAAAACTTTTTAATAAAAAAAGGTTTAGCTATTAAATATACATCTGGAAGCAAAGCTTACTTAGACAAAGAACTAGAAGTAAAAGATTTACAAGAAAAAGAATTAATTAAAGAAGCTAATACAATTAAAAATAAAATACAAAAACAAGATTTTATTTTTAATGTTAAAACTGGAAAAGAAGGAAAGATGTTTGGTTCAATATCTACTAAACAAATAGCTGATGAACTTTTAAAACAAAATATAAAAATTGATAAAAAAATGATTAATATTAAAACTCCAATTGATACACTAGGAACACATATAGTAAACATTAATTTACATAAAAAAGTTATTGCAGAAATTAAAATTATTATTAAAGAGGTATAAAATGATTGAACGTAAATTACCCCAAAATTTAGAAGCAGAAATGGCTGTGTTAGGGAGTGCTTTTTTAACTAACTATGCTTTAGATAAAATATGTGAAGAACTTTCTTCAGATATGTTTTTAAATGATGCTAATAAGAGAATATATGAAGCGATTTATGATTTACATGATAAAAAAGTCCCACTTGATTCAGCTACTATTAAAAATGAAATAGAAAAAAAAGGTAGTATTGAAAGTATTGGTGGAATTGAATATTTAAGTGAAGTAATTGATTCAGTAATAACAGCTGCTAATATTGATTATTATATTGATATTGTTAGAGAAAAAGCTTTAAGAAGAAAATTAATTGAAGTAACTAATATGATATCAGTTAATGCCTATAATGAAGAAGAAGACACTAATGAATTAATTGATGATGCTGAGAAAAAAATCTTTGCTGTTACTAAAGCTCGTAAAGCTGGAGAATTTAAAACAATAGGAGAAGTTATTCGCTCTACTCAAGAACAATTAGAGCGTCTTGCTAAAAATCAAGCTGATATAACTGGAGTGGCTACTGGTTTTTATGATTTAGATAAATTAACTAGTGGATTCCATGAAAATGAACTTATTATAATTGCCGCTAGACCAGCAATGGGTAAAACCGCTTTTGGATTAAATATTGCTGTTAATTCAGCAATCAATAGCAAAAAACCAGTTGCTATCTTTAATATGGAAATGAGTGCTGAACAACTAGCAATGAGAATGATTGCAGCAGCCGGTTCAATAGATATGAATAAACTTAAAACAGGAAGATTAGAACATAATGACTGGAAAAAAGTCAATGAAGCAATGAGTCAACTTGGAGATACAGATTTATATATAGAAGATGCATCAGGTATTACAGTATCAGAAATTAGAGCAAAATGTCGAAGACTTGCTACCAGTGACAAAGGTCTAGCAATGGTTATTATAGATTACTTACAACTTATTCAAGGAAGTGCAAGATATGCTGGTAATCGTCAACAAGAAGTATCAGAAATATCAAGATCGCTTAAAACTATGGCAATGGAATTAAAAATTCCTGTTATTGCTCTTGCTCAATTATCAAGAAGTGTAGAACTTCGTGAAAATAAAAGACCGCTAATGAGTGATTTAAGAGAATCAGGCTCATTAGAACAAGATGCTGATATAGTAGCGTTCTTATATCGAGATGACTATTATAATAAAAGTGCTCAAGACAGTAATAATACATCAATAACTGAATTAATAATAGGTAAACATCGTAATGGGAGTACAGGAACAGTTGAATTACTATTTGAAAGAAATATGAGTAATTTTAGAAACTATTTAAAAACAAATGAAAACAAGTAGGTGTAATAATGAAAACTAATAATATACTAGGAATCTTAATATCATTACTAATTGGGATATTTGTGTTTTTCATTGGAATAAATGTTGAAGGTGAGGAATTACCTTATAAAGTTTATCGCGTCTACTTAAATGGTCAAACCATAGGAAATATTAATTCAGAACAAAAACTTTTAGACTTAATTAATGATAAACAAAAAGAAATAAAAGAAAAATACAATGTAGATACAGTACATCCACCTAGTGGATTAGAAATAGAAGAAACTTATACATTTAGTGAAGATATAATTTCTGTTGATGATATTTATGATATTATTCAACAAAAAGATCCATTTACCATAAATGGCTATACAATAACTATAGGAGGATCTGAAGAAGAATCTGAACCAACCTATATTAATGTATTAGAAAAAGAAATATTTGTAAATGCTTTTGAAATAGTTATAAAAGCATTTACTGGAACCAAAAATTTTGAACTTTATTCATTGGAATCACAACCTGTTATTGTTGATGTTGGTTACAATGTTGAAGCAATATACTGGGAAGAAGATATTACAATTAAAGAAGATTATATCAATGTAGATACCCCAATATTTACAAATGCAAATGATATTAGTAAATATTTGTTATTTGGAACATTAGATGAACAAGAACATTATACTGTTAAAGATGGCGATGATATTTCTAAAATTAGTTATAATAACAACTTAAGCGTTGAAGAGTTTTTAATAGCGAATCCTCAGTTTACTAGTGAAAATGTATTATTAACTCCAGGTAAAACAGTAAACATTGCTTTAATTAAACCTATTGTGACTATTGTTTCAGAACTTCACGTAGTAGAGGATATTGTAAATAACTATAAAGTCGAATATGTTGATGATAAAGATACATATCGTGGTACAGAAAAAGTTATCCAAGAAGGAGAAGATGGAATTACCAGAGTTACAGAAAAAATATTATATAAAAATGGAGAAATTCATACTTTAGTAATAGTTCCAGGCTTATCTACTGAAATAAAACCAGCCACTAATAAAATTATATCAAGAGGAGTAAAACAATATTCTAGTGGAGTTTATATAAATACTGGTACTGAAGACTGGTACTGGCCAACTGTAAGTCCCTATGTTATTACAAGCCCATTTGGTTGGCGCTGGGGAAAACATCACAATGGTATTGATATATCAGGTTCTGGTTTTGGTTCGCCAATTTATTCATCAACAGATGGAGTAGTAATCGGATTATTAAGTAGCTGTGCGAATAGTGGAAGTGGATACGGTGATACATGCGGACGAGGATACGGAAATTACATCGAAATAAAAACATTAGATGAACAATATAGAATAACATATTCCCATATTCATCAAAACATAAGAGTAAATATAGGAGATTCAGTAACCAGAGGTCAAATAATTGGCTATATGGCTAATTCAGGTTCTTCTACAGGGACGCATTTACATTTCGAAATAAATAATGCAGCTGGATTTGGGATAAATCCTTGTCGGGTGTTTGGATGTTAGTAAGTGTACTTGCTAGTGGATCAAAAGGAAACTCTACTTTAATAAAAACCGAAGAACACTTAATATTAGTAGATGCTGGTATGACTGTGAAATATTTAGAAACAAAATTAAGAGAATTAGAAATATTACTAAGTGATATTGATTATATATTTATCACTCATACTCATACAGATCATACAAACGCATTAAATAGTTTAGTAAAAAAACATAATCCAACTATTATAATGACAGATAAAATGTTTGAAGATCTACCATATTTAAAAGATTATCAATCGATAATGATATTAATAGATGATATAGAACTAGGTAAAGTTAAAATTGAATCAATCCCAACAAGTCATGATACTAGTGATAGTCGAGGCTATATTATTACTGAAAACAAATCTTCAGTAGTCATTATAACTGATACAGGGTATCTTAATCGAAAACATTTTGAAAAATTAAAAAATAAAGATATATATATATTTGAAAGTAATCACGATGTAGATCTGCTAATGAATGGAAAATATCCATATTGGTTAAAACAAAGAGTAGTAGGAGCTGTAGGTCATTTATCAAATGAAACTTCTGCATATTACTTAGGAAAGCTAATCGGACCTAATACTAAAAAAATAATACTTGCTCACTTAAGTGGTGAAAATAATTCGCCAGAAATAGCCCTAGAAAATATTAATAATTACTTTAAAAGTGAAAATATTAACTTTACAAATATTGTCACAGCTAAACAAAATGAAAGAACTGAAAGTGTAGAAATATGATAAGATTAATAGTAGTTGGTAAAATAAAAGAAACATATCTGGTTAATATGATAGAGGATTATACTAAAAGAATTAACAAGTATCATAAACTTGAAATAATAGAAATACCAGATAGTAACCCCAAATTAGAAGCAGAAAAAATAATTAAAAAAATAGAAAATAATAATTATAATGTTGCTTTAGTAATTGAAGGTGAAGAAATTGATTCAATAAAATTTTCAAATTTTATTGAATATAATCTAATGGATAAAGCTAATATAAATTTTATTATAGGTGGTTCTTTAGGATTAACAGAAGAAGTAATAAACAATTGTCATAAAAAAATTTCTTTTGGAAAAATTACATTTCCTCATGGAATATTTAGAGCTATTCTTTTAGAACAAATTTATCGTAGTTTTAAAATTATCAACAACGAAACATATCATAAGTGAGGTAGTATGGAAACGGATTATATTTATGTTGTCGGAACAGCATTTATTAAAGATGGAAAATTATTAATTAGTATGTCAAAAAGAAGCGCTAAAAAAGGTAAATTTACTTTAGTTGGTGGTGGTGTAGAAAATGGTGAAACATTTAAAGAAGCTGCTAGAAGAGAATGTCAAGAAGAAATAAACAATGGTTTTGATATTTTAGAAGAAGAGTTAGATGAAATATTATGTTTTAGAGAACCTGCATTATCAGATCCTAAATTAAATATTGAAATGCATATGATGCTTTCAAAAAAAGATATTGATGTAGAACTCTTACCAAATGATGAAATATTAGAATATCGTTGGTATTCACTTGGTGAAGACGAAGAGTGTTTATCAACTGCTATTAAAGACCATTTTATTCCTTGGGCTATTGAACATAATATTATGTATTAATAGTTGAAATTTGCATTTTTATATGATAGAATTTTTCTAAGGTGGTCACAAAATGAAGATAGAAGTGAAATTAATCAGTCCAAAAATTTTACTAATATTAACATTTCTAATTATTATTTAAATTACTAAAACACTAAAATTAATTTTAGTGTTTTTTGTGAGGCTATCTAAGAAGGAGGACTTATGAAAAATAAAAAACTCATCATGGATGTTCATGAAAAACCAAAACCACTTATTTGGATAATACTTTCGATTCAACATGTATTTGCAATGTTTGGAGCAACTGTCTTAGTTCCTATTTTGGTTAATACTGCCGCTGGTGGTGAGGTATTATCAATACCAGTAGCATTATTTGCAGCAGGATCAGGAACTATATTATTTCTTTTGTGCACAAAAGGAAAATCACCAACATTCTTAGGAGGTTCATTTGCTTACATTGCCCCAGTAGCAGCAGCATATGCTATGGGAGGAATAGGCGCAGCTTTTACAGGAATAATGGCAGTAGGTATTATTTATATAATAATATCTTATACTATTAAACTAACAGGTAATGGGTGGATAGAAAGATTATTACCACC
Source organism: uncultured Muribaculaceae bacterium (assembly GCA_964439985.1). Classification (GTDB taxonomy): domain Bacteria; phylum Bacillota_I; class Bacilli_A; order RF39; family UBA660; genus DUUS01. Next base: position 14,747 of record CAYTQE010000006.1, read on the forward strand.
AATTGTGGTTGGACCTATGATTATGATAATAGGACTTGTGTTATCATCATCGGCTGTAAACCAAATTGGGCTAACATCAGGAACAGCAGATTTTAAAGGATTAACTGTTGCACTCGTATCATTCTTAGTAGCAGCTCTTGTATCATTAAAAGCCAAAGGATTCTTTAAAATAATCCCAATTTTAACTGGTATAGTTGCTGGATACATATTAGCTGTATTTTATGGAATGGTAGACTTTAGTGTTGTTAAAGCAGCAGAGTGGATATCAATGCCAAATTTTAAATTACCATTTATTCATTACGATTTAAATTTTTCAGCCTTACTTACAATTGTTCCAATAGGAGTAGTAACATTAGCTGAACATGTGGGTAATCAAAAAAATTTATCTTCAATTATTGGTAAAAATATCTTAAAAGATCCAGGATTAGATAGAACTCTTTTAGGAGATGGAGTAGCAACATTTTTCTCAGCGTTTATTGGAAACTCAGACACTACAACTTATGGTGAAAATGTATCTGTTATAGGTATGACCAAAATAGCCTCAATATGGGTTATAGGACTTGCAGCAGTCTTTTCAATAGGACTAGCGTTCTTTTCAAAATTCACAACCTTAATAGCGACAATTCCTGGACCAGTATTAGGGGGAATATCAATTCTATTATTTGGTTTCATAGCAAGTAATGGTATTAAAGTATTAGTAGATAATAAAGTTGATTTTGGAGATATGAAAAATATAGTTATATCATCTGCGATGCTTATCTTAGGACTAGGTGGAGCAGTACTATCATTTACTATAAAAGATATAAACATAAGTGTATCAGGAATGAGTTTAGCAGCTATTATCGGGGTAATTTTAAATTTCTTTTTACCAAATGAAAATGAACTAACAAAAAAATAATATTATGAAATAAACCTTAATCTTTATATTCTTAATAATTATGATAATATATATATAGGTGACTATAATGATAAATAATGACTGGGATTATGAACTAGAAAATATATTTAAAACAACATATTTTAAAAACTTATTATTAGTAATTGATCAAGAATATCAAACAAAAAAAATTTATCCACCAAAAGATCAAATGTTTAGAGCTTTAAAATTAACTTCATATCAAAACACTAAAGTAGTAATAGTAGGACAAGATCCATATCATGGAGAAGGACAAGCACAAGGGTTATCTTTTTCGGTTCAAACAGGTATTAAAATACCACCATCACTTAAAAATATTTATAAAGAATTAGAAACTGATTTAGGCATTCTTCCTGTAAATTCTGGAGACTTAACTTCATGGGCTCTAGAAGGAGTATTATTATTAAACTCTACTTTAACAGTAGTAAAAAATGCACCTAATAGTCATAAGGATTTAGGTTGGGATCAACTAACTGATTATATAATAAAAAAATTAAATAAAAATAACAATCCTATCGTATTTATTTTATGGGGTAATTTTGCAAGAAGTAAAAAAATATATATTGATAATCCCATCCATTTAATAATAGAATCACCTCATCCATCACCTTTTAGTGCATATAATGGTTTTTTTGGTAGTAAACCATTCTCAAAAACCAATAATTTCTTAATTAAAAATAATATTAAACCAATAAACTGGCAAATAAAAGAATAAACCTTTAAATTATTATTGGGTTTTTTCTTTCTTTTTAAATAAAATGTGTTAGTATATAATGTAATAAATATTTATGAAGAAGGTTTGTATATGGAAAATAAAAACATTAGCTTAAAAACAATATTAAAAATAATCGGACAATTAACATATCTGGATGTAGAATATGATTATGTAGAACCTAATTTCAAATTATGTTCAGATGATTATGCTGAGTATTGTAAAAATTTAGTAAATAACTTAATAAAGTTAGATGATTATAATCTAATAAATACAGTTGCAAATATGTATTACCGCGCTGTTAATACTGCAGATAGTTTAATTGAAAATAAACAATTAATGTTAGATACTTTAAAAAAATTTGATGAAAATTTATCAAATACCTTTAATGATCAAGAAGAATTAAATAAATATTTAATTAAGTTTAATAATATTGTTCAATTTATTCAATCAATGATAGATGACCGTTATAACTTTACAGATAATTATGTTTTTACTGAATATGATAGTTATTTAGAAATAACTGATAAAAGTATTTTATATTTATTTTTAGATATTGCTAATAATCTAGATAAGTTTTCTAAATTTTCTCAACATAGTTTTAACTCAGTCTTTTATTCTCATAGTAAAGATAAAAAAGTGGATTTAAATAAAGATTTAATAGAACTAATAGTAAATAATTATTCAGAGAAGTCTGATTACATTAAGGAAATAATAGATAAATATATAATTAAGGTAAAACCTAAAAATAAATCTAATTCTGTTGATGAAAAAGATTTAGAATCAGATCAAACAAACGATGAAGAAAAAGAATTAGAGATTATAAAACCTCTATATAATAAAAATTTAGAACAAGAAGTTACTAAAAAAATTATTGGTCAAAATGATGCGATTAAACAAATAGTTGATAGACTTAAAGCAACAGAATTTGGAATATCTAGAAAAGCAGGAGCTAAAGCTGTTTATATGCTACTAGGTCCTACTGGTGTTGGTAAAACTGAAACCGTAAAAATTATTAGTAATATATTAAGAAAAGATGAACCATTAATTAGAATAGATATGAGTGAATACAAAGAATCTCACATGGCTAGCAAAATTTTAGGTTCACCTCCTGGTTATATTGGTCATGATACAAAACATAATGTTTTAGAAGTTGTGAAAAATAATCCTCATTCATTTATTCTAATTGATGAAATAGAAAAAGCTCACCCTACGGTAGTAGATTTATTCTTACATATGTTTGATGAAGGAAAAGCAAAAGATAGTCATCAGCAAACTATTGATTTATCTAATAATGTGTTTTTCATAACAAGTAATATTGGTGTAGAAGAAACTCAGAAAAATACTATCGGTTTTACTAGAAGTGAAGAACCAGCTCAAAAATCATATTCTAAATCATTAAAAAAACATTTTAGACCTGAGTTTATTAATAGAATTAATGAAATTGTAGTGTTTAACCCGCTTGATTATCAATCAGTATATGATATTATTAATCTTCGCATAGAAGAAATGAAAGAAGCATTTTTAATTCAAAGAAACATTAAAATAAATATTTCATTAACAGAAAGTGCGTATATATTTTTAATAAGTAAGATGGATTTTAATACATATGGTGCTAGGGAAATTAAGAGAATACTAGAAAAATACTTATTAAATAATATTGTTGATTATTTAATATCCTCAAATTCAAAAAATATCAATATTGTATTTGAAAATATTGATAACGATATAGTTTTAAAACCAATTAAAAACAAAGTTTTAACTAAAAAAATCAAAAAATAAGATGTTCAAGTAAGAACATCTTTTATAATTTAAAATCTTCATCTATTTCATCAAACATATCTTTTCCATCAAAGAATGTTTGGACATTCATGTGATGAATTTTTGCTATTATATTTGAGGGAAATTTTTTAATTAACTTGTTTAATATAGTAGTGTATTTATTATAAAAAACTTTTGTCGCTTCTAGTCTTTCATTTAATTTATAAATTTCTTCATAATTATTATTAAAATTTTCATTATTTTCTAATTTACTATGATCTGTTTTAATTTGATTTATTAAAGAATTAAAATCAGTAAGTTTACGTTCAAAATCAAAACTTGAAATATTAATATTTTTCAAATTATCTATATCTTCAAAACGGTTATCTTTAACATCAGTATTTTCAGTTATTATTTTTTTAATTGTAATTAATAAATCATATTTTTTTCTTAATAAATCATCTATTATACTCTCAGCTTCATTTATTTTAATTTTATGAGCTTGCAAATTATTATATAATAATACATATAATAAGGCTATTACTCCAATAAGAACAATAATTGTTAAAAAAATAGTTACTATATTATCCATATTTTCACCGTTTTAATTATAACACATAATTTCTTATTATAAATAGATTTTTAAATAATAATGAATTTTAGTATGATATAATTTTATTTGATAGGAGAAAAAATCATGAAAATTGAAAGTTTAATAGTAGGAGCTTTAGAAACGAATTGTTATATTTTAGCAAATAAAAATAACACAATAATAATTGATCCAGGTGATGATTTTAATATTATTAAAAATAAGATAAAAAATAAATTAGTAGGAGTTTTATTAACTCACAAACATTTTGATCATATAGGTGCTTTAAAAGAGATTATAGATTATTATAATGTTCCTGTTTATAGTTATGATAACTTTAAAGAAGATTTATTTTTAGAAAACTTTAAAATAAAAATGATTAAAAATCCAGGTCATAGTTATGACTCTGTAAGTTATTTAATAGATAATAATTTATTTTGTGGAGATTTTATTTTTGAAGGAACAATTGGAAGAACAGATTTTCCAACTGGAAGTATGATTGAAATGCAAGAAAGCATTAGAAACATCCTAAAATACCCAGATAATATAATTATCTATCCAGGTCATGGAAATAATACAACTTTAAAAAATGAAAGACCCACATTAGAAAGCTTCCTATATTAGAAGCTTATTTTTTCTTCAAATTCAATATAATAAATATATTTATCAGGTATTAAAAGCCAATTACCATTATTAGGATCACTAATTATTAAAAAGTTATTTTGATAATCTTCTAAAATACCTGATATATATTTTTCTTCATTTATTATAGTAAATACTTTTACTTTTTTACTAAAATTATAATTTAATATATTATAATTAGTGTTATAATTTTCATTATTTTCAGAAAAATTTGGATTTTTAAAAAAAGTCCCATTCATATTAGTCAC